>WVXK01000101.1:9450-9595 GCA_011773515.1 Deltaproteobacteria bacterium | reverse complement strand
CCCTCCCTTACCGGCCCGAACCGGGTAAGAGGGGGGGGATCCTCGAGGATGAGACAATCCGGCACGAGGGGGTGTGGTGAAAATGCAACACCCTCGCTCTCAATGGCGCCGAACACCGCTTCACGATCCGCCCGCAGGGGATTGA
>WVXK01000101.1:4869-9414 GCA_011773515.1 Deltaproteobacteria bacterium | reverse complement strand
GTCGAAATATCTTCTCAGCTCAGCCACCATCCAATCGGGAACGGAGTGCTTTACGTGGAGCGGAAGTGACTGACGGAACTGAGAAAACGCCTCTTCCCCAAGATCGCGCTGAATACTCCTGAGCACGCCATTTGCGAAACCGGCGAGCTTTCTCCCCTTTTTTCGCTTCACCGCTTCGATCGTTTCATTGAGCGCGGCGTGGTGAGGAATCCTGGTCAAAAAGAGCAGCTGGTAGGCGCCGATCCTGAGGGCATTTCTCACGAACGGATCGGCCCTCTCAAGGCTTTTTCTCAGGTATTTTCCGGTAATCTCATCGAGGAGAAGGCGGTTCCTCAGGGTCCCCATGACCAGTTCCGTGAGCAGCGCCGCATCGGAGGGATTTTCAAACCCCTCTCTCCGTATCGTCCCGTCGATGATGGCATCCGCAAATCCTCCGCCCTCGACGAGACAGAGGATCCGTGCGGCAGTTCCCCTTACGTTCCCAGACACTGTCCCTCAACCACCCGGTACCCCTGGACGAACGACCAGGCATCCAGTTCCTTTTTCCCCTCCGGCTTGAGGCGGGTCACGAGGAGGCACCCCTCCCCGCACCGGACGAGGATCCCGTCGCGCCTGACCTCGCCGATTTCACCGGGGTCTTTCCCCATGGCGACGGGGGGCCTTTCCACATCGCAGGAAAGTATCTTGAGGCTCCTGCCCACATACTGCGTGTATGCCGATGGCCACGGGTAGAGTCCCCGCACCAGGTTCCGGATCTTTTCCGCCGGCTCGCTCCAGTCGATCTCTCCCAGCTCTTTTTTGATCAGGGGAGCATAGGTGGCCTCGTCGTGTGGCTGGGGCGTTTCCCGAAGATTCCCTTCCCGCAACAGGTTAAGCGCCTCGACGATTGCGCTTGCACCAAGGGCCGAGAGCCGCTCACCGAGGCTCTGCGCCGTGTCGTCTTCGCGGATTTCCTCTTCCCTGATCAGCAGCATGGGGCCCGTGTCCATGCCCTCGTCCATCTTCATGATGGTGATGCCCGTTTTCTTCTCACCGTTGATGATGGCCCAGTTGATGGGTGCCGCTCCCCGGTACTTCGGCAGAATGGAAGCATGGATATTGATACAGCCATACCGCGGGATCTCGAGTATCTCCGGCGGGAGGATCTTCCCGTAGGCGACGACGACAAGGAGATCGGGCGCCTCCTCCCTGAGCCGGGATACCGCTTCGGGATTGTTCTTTACCCTCTCGGGCTGGTAGACGGGAATACCCCTCTTAAGAGCGGCAGCCTTCACCGGCGGAGGCTCGGTGTGCCTGCCCCTGCCCTTCGGCCTGTCGGGGTTGGTCACGACCAGGGTGACGCTCTCGCGTTCGGAAAGAATTTCAAGGGATGGAACGGAAAACTCAGGGGTCCCCATGAAAAGGAGACGGTATTTGCCGTGCATCAAACCGCGGCTCCCGATTTCATTTTTTTCAGGTATTTTCTTCTGAATACGTCCCTCTTGACGGGACTCAGCCGGTCGACGATCAGTATGCCGTTGAGATGGTCTACCTCGTGCTGCAGCGCCTTTGCAAGAAACGACTCCGCCTCTATTTCCACCTCCCCCATATCCCTGTCGATTCCCCTGACCACGACCTTCATGGCCCGTTTCACGGAAGCCGTGAATTCGGGTATGCAGAGGCAGCCCTCCTCGCTTTCCTGCTCCCCCTCCTCGCTGACTATCTCGGGATTGACGAGCGCCAGGGGTTCCTGCCCCTCAAGGATGGGCGAGACGTCCAGGACGATGACCCTCTTCAGGACTCCTATCTGGGGCGCAGCAAGGCCCACCCCACCATTCTCGTACATGGTCTCGAACATGTCATCGATCAGCTCCCTGATCTCCCCGGTAATCTCCTTGACGGGCTGGGATACCTTTTTCAGGGTCGGATCAGGATATTTCAATATCTCCCGCTTCACTTTCCTCTCCTGCTGCGTCGTAGGTCACCACGGAGTCCTTGCCCCTCTCCTTGGCTATGTAAAGGGCTTTGTCGGCCATCTCGATGAGCATCTCGTGCGATTTTATGCCATCACCGCTGAAGGTAGCCACGCCAAAGCTCGCCGTTATACTGATTTGATGTTCCTTGACGATGAATCGGTGCATCGACACGATCTTCCTGGCACGCTCGACCACACTGCAGGCCTTATCCCTGTCGGAATTGAACAGGATCCACCCGAACTCGTCCCCTCCCAGGCGGGAGACCACATCGTAGGCCCTCTTGATACCGTTTATGACCAGGCCAAACTGCGTGATAACCGCATCGCCCGCCGTGTGGCCGTAGGTGTCGTTGACTTCCTTGAAATCATCGATGTCGATCATGATGCATGCAAGCGGGGCCCGGAGACGCTTCGCCATCTCGAAGCCCTTTTTCAGGTCCCGTATGAACCAGCGCCGGTTGGGAAGGCCCGTCAATTCGTCTGTCAGGGACAGCTCCTTCAGCCGGGTCGTCACCCGGTACAGATCGAGAAACGCGTGCCTGTTTCTCAGAAAAGGCTTTATCCGGGAATAGGCCTCCTCCACCGGCATGTCGGCGGGAAGTATCTCATCAACCCCCTTGCTGAGGTAACTCTCCGACCGCATCATGACGTTCATTCCCCCCACGAAGATCAGGGGGAGGGAAACATTGAACCGTTTCAACTTCAGCGAGGCCAGGCCCTCCACCTCTCCCGGGGTCAGCCCCGAGTCACCGACAAGCACGAGGTATACGTCCCGGTTCTTCGAGAAATCCTCCCCGAGCAGGGCAAGGTCCCGGTAATCCATGGGAAGGACGCTGTAGCCCCCATCTTGCAGGGACGTCTCGAGAGATTTCACGAGAGGCCAGAAGGAGTTGACCGATATGACGACTTTGTCTCTCATACAGTCCTTTGGACGAAGATAACGTCCTCTTCCACAACCCCCTAAAACGATCAGGGAACCATTTTACCGTTATTGGGGATTGGCTGTAAAGGGTAACACGAATACGTGAAAGCAGTATACCCTAACAGGATGAAGAAACGGGGCCGGATTCTCCCATTCACCGTTTTTCTGTGCGTAACTGTCTTTCCCCTCTTTTGGCAGCTTCACGGAAAAGATATCGATATTCTGCATTCCCACAGGATGGCCTTCCAGGCCCTCCCGCAGCAGGAGGAGGTCATCTTTCTCGAGTCACGCTNNGAGGCCAGAACCCGCTTCAGGGATCTCATTATCGGGAAGAACCTCCACGCCCTTCATCTCCAGAGACAGCCAAGGGGTACGAACTGCACAGGGTGTCACGCCGCCGGCAAACCGGCGGTTGTTTTCACCGGAGGGGTCCGCCTCATAAGAAGCAGAAACGGCGGATCCTGCCAGCCCTCCTGCCACAGGCCGAAAACGTACCGAAACGGCCCCTGAAAAGAGGCCCGTGTGTGGAAACAAAATCATCGGCAAAAAAAGAGGGAAGGAAGGCGCTCGAACAGCCAGGGCGCTCAGGCGATGAACGACGAGGGGGATACTGTGAGCTTTTCTTTCTGTTTCAGGGACTTGCCTGATCCCCGCCGCTTACCTTCTCGAGCAAAAAGGCCTGCCGGAGCGCAGCGGAGGCATTGTGCCCGAAAATCTCCAGAAGATCCAGGTCCTCCTCTTTGAACGCCCCCCGCTCCACATGATCCAGGTTGAGGACCCCCACCACCTCGTGCCCCCATTTCAGGGGCACCGCCATCTCGGAGTTGATGTCCTCTTGAACCATGACGTACCGCTCGTCTCGTTTCACGTCCGGCACGAGGACCGGCATCCCCTCCTTCGCGACCCAGCCGGTTATTCCCTCCCCCACCCGCAACCGCACTCCCTCTTTTATCTCATCGGGCAGCTGTACGGCCGCCCTGATGATGAGGGTCATCGTCTCCCGGTCGATGAGGATTATCGAGCCCGACGTGGCGCTCATCAGCTCGACCGCCTTCTCGACGATCATTTCCAGCAGCCTGTCCAGGTCGTTGGTCCTGTCAAAGGCCCTGCCCACCTCGTGTATGGCACGGAGCTTCTTCTCCTTGGAGGCGAGGCGCTGGAACATATCGGCATTGTGGATTGCAACGCCGGCGAAATTCGCCATGACCGCCAGGATCTTGATATCGTCTGAGGAAAGCCTTCTCCCATCGACGGGGGTATCGGCGGTGATTATCCCAATGACCCTGTCATGGGCCAGGATGGGGGCAACGATAAATTCTTCGATCCCGAGCTTTTCCATGATTCCCTTGACCCGGTCGTCCCGGACCTGCGAGGTGCGCAGGAGAAGGGGCTCCTTGGAATCGATGATCTCCTGCACCAATTTGTCATCGGGGGGAATTCTCATCTTCTTGAAAAGGCCCATGTAGAGGAGTCCCGCCCCGACGGCGGGAGACATGTGCTCCTTGGTCTCGTCGAAGAGAAAGATAACGGCACGGCTCACGTTCATGATCAGGGTAACGGCGTTGACGATCTGGTTCATGCTCCCCGGGATGACGCCCCCCGTGGAAACCATCGCCTTGCTTATCTCGAACAGGGCCGAGGTCAGCTTTGCAGAGTGAACCACGCTGCG
>WVXK01000101.1:2267-4860 GCA_011773515.1 Deltaproteobacteria bacterium | reverse complement strand
AGAACCCCTCACTCGATTTCGAGAAACTCCTTTATGGTCACCTTCAGCTCGGAAAGGTCCATCGATTTAACGATATAGGCATTCGATGCCCAGGTGGTGAAATCCTGCTTGAACTCACTGTACGCGGTAAGGAGCACGATGGGAATATCCATATCCACCTTCCTTATCTTCTGCAGGACCTCGAGCCCGTCCATGCCGGGCATCTTGAGATCCAGCGTCACCAGGTCGGGCTGAAACAGCTGGAACTTTTCGAGAGCCTCCATCCCGTCGGCAGCAACAGCCACCTCGTACCCCTCGTCTTCGAGCTCTTCCTTATAGAGCAGCCGTATGCTCTCCTCGTCATCTACTACGAGTATTTTTCTCATTTGAGGACCTCCTTTTCTCCCCACTGCCTGGAGAGAGCACCCGCTTCCCCCATGAGGAGCACCGCACGCTCGACGATGAAGTCGATCAGGTCTCCCACCGTCTCGGGCCGGTGATAATAGCCCGGGGAGGCAGGCATGATCACTGCTCCGGCAACCGCGAGGGCTTCCATGTTCCGGAGGTGGATAACGTTCAGGGGGGTCTCCCGCACGACGAGGATGAGGCGTTTGCGCTCTTTGAGGCACACGTCGGCCGCCCGCTCTATGAGGTTGCCCGACACGCCCGATGCTATCCTCCCCAGGGTTCCCGCTGAACAGGGGACGACGGCCATTGCGTCCGGCGGGTTCGACCCGGATGCAAACGGGACGCTGAAATCATCGTCATCGACGACCGTGAGGGCGCCCCCGGGATTCCCCAGAAAGTCAGAAAGCCTCGACGATAGGGTCTCCCTGCGTACCCCCTCCATTCCGGGGACCTCGTCCGCCATGATGGAAATGCCCGTTTTCGTCACCGCCAGGTAAACCTCGTGGTGAAAGGAGAGAAGCTTCTGAACGGTCCGTATTCCCAGGATGGATCCGCTCGCCCCCGTTATGGCCACGAAATATCGCACCCTCTTCACCTTCCAAGTAAAACTATATCAAGAAACGTGAACAAACAGAACGTTATACTTATGTACCCGTTCACGTTGAAAAAAGCCATGTCGAGGCGTGAAAAGTCGTCCTCCCTGACCAGGGAGTGCTCATAGAGGAGCAGGGCCACGCACACCAGGAAGCCCGCCAGATAGAGAAAGCTCAGGGAAAAGAAGTGGTATATGCCAAGGAGCAGGGATGCCATGCAGGCGTGGCAGATCCGTGCAACCGTGATCGCCTTTCCCGGCCCGAGAAGCCGCGGAATGGAGTGGAGGCCGTACGTTCTGTCGAAATCGATATCCAGCAGGGCGTAGATGATGTCGAACCCTGCAACCCAGAACATCACGGCGAAGGACAGAAGCAGGATACGGGGGTCCACCGCCCCTTTCACGGCAATCCATGCACCCAGGGGGGCCGCTCCCAGCGCCAGCCCGAGGACGATGTGGGAAGCCCAGGTGAAGCGTTTCGTGTACGAGTAGAGCAGGAGGACAGCGATCAAAAGGGGCGACAGCCTGAAGCAGAGGGGGTTTAACATGTAGGCAGAAAAGAGAAGGAGTAAGAAGCTTACGGCGATGAGCGTCCAGGCCTCCCGCTTCTTCACCAGCCCCTTCGGTATATGCCTGTCCCGGGTCCGGGGATTTGCCCGATCTATCTCTGCGTCCACCACCCTGTTCAATCCCATTGCGGCGCTCCGGCCGCCTACCATTGCCAGGAGGATGAAAAAGAGCGTCCCCGCGTCGGGAAACCCCCGGGCGGCGAGAAACATCCCCGTCAAGGCAAAGGGCAGGGCGAAAACCGTGTGGGAGAACTTTACCAGCTCCAAGTATGTCCTGATGCGAGCAAAGATCGCCAAGAAATTCGTCCTCTCGTTGATTGTTTGTCCCGGGTCCCGTGAAACCAGTTTCGCGTTTAGCGTTTCTGGTTTCTCGTTCAACAGTACCGTTCAGGAAATATTAACATCCGTTCTTTTCGGGTGTTCATTCCGCATTCCGCATTCCGCATTCCGCATTCCGAATTACCCTGCTTTTATTCAAACCCATACTCTTTCCACCGCTTCGAAACGAGATCTTTTATCTCGGAAGACATCTCGATCACGTCGGGCCACTCTCTTGCGTGTCCCTCCTCCTTCCAGGTTCTCGTGGCATCGATGCACATCTTGGTCCCGAAGTGAGGAAGGGGGGAAGCGTGATCGAGTGCATCGACGGGGCCGCGAACCGTGAAGGTATCCCGCTCCGGGTCCACGTTGTTCCCGATCCTCCAGATAACCTCGGACAGGTCCTGAACGTTGACCTCCCTGTCGAATATGACGACGAACTTGGTGAACATGAGGAGGCCGAGCCCCCAGATCGCCGATGCCACCTTTCTTGCGTGACCCGGGTAGCGCTTGTCTATCGCGAAGAAGGCGAAGTTGTGGAATATCCCCTCGACGGGGAGGTTCATGTCCACCACCTCGGGCAGGATCTTCTGGAGGAGGGGCAGGAATATCCTCTCCGTCGCCTTCCCCATGTAGCAGTCCTCCATGGGAGGCCTTCCCACGATGGTGGCGGGATAGATGGGGTTCTTCCTGCGCGTTACGCAGGTTACGTGAAATACGGGGTATT
>WVXK01000101.1:1422-2192 GCA_011773515.1 Deltaproteobacteria bacterium | reverse complement strand
TCGACCGGGGAGTTGCGGAGAAAACCCGCGAAGATCATCTCATCGGTATCTTCGGGTAAGGGCGCCGTCGCCGCGTAGATGACGGCGGGATCCGACCCCAGAGCCACTGCCACGGGCATGGGCTCCCCCCGTTCTGCCAGCTTGCGGTAATGTTTCGCACCTCCCTTGTGGACGTGCCAGTGCATGCCCGTCGTCTTCACGTCATAGACCTGCATCCGGTACATCCCTACGTTCCTCACGCCGCTGTCCGGGTCCTGCGTAAACACCAGGGGAAGGGTTATGAAGTGCCCCCCATCCTGTGGCCAGGTTTTAACCACGGGCAGCTCCCCCAGGTCCACATCGTCTCCCTGCAAAACCACCTCCTTGACGGGGCCGTCTTTGACCACCTTCGGGACGTAATCTGCAAGCCGCTTCAGCTTGGGGAGCATCTTGAGCTTGTCGACGAGCTTCACCGGTATCTCGGGCTCGATGATCTCCCTTACCCTTCCGGCGATTTCGTCGAAGGACCCGGCTTCCAGGGAAAGGAGCATCCGCTCCATGGTCCCGAAGAGGTTCATGGCCAGGGGAAATTTTGCCCCCTTCACCTTCTCGAAGATCACCGCAGGGCCGCCCTCCTTCACCAGGCGGTCCGCTATCTCGGCAACCTCCAGATCAGGCGAGACTTCCGTCGTTACCCGCACGAGCTCGCCCCGATCGGAGAGAACCCGGATGAAATGTCCCAGGTCTTCGTAGGCCACAAGCTACCTCCTTCGCCACCAGTGTGCGCTCAA
>WVXK01000101.1:1156-1296 GCA_011773515.1 Deltaproteobacteria bacterium | reverse complement strand
TGGTAATGCGGAATTCGGAATTCGGAGTGCGGAATGAAAAAAGTTCAGAGTTCAGAGTTTACAGTTCACAGTTTCCGGTTTCCGGTTGAACGAGAAACCAGAAACGAGAAACGCGAAACTGGTTTTTTGGGACCCGGGAC
>WVXK01000101.1:0-1125 GCA_011773515.1 Deltaproteobacteria bacterium | reverse complement strand
GGGACCCGGGACCCGGGACTCTATTGGTGCTATAATTCTCCCCATGAAGAGAGTTATCATCGGCACTGCCGGACACATCGACCATGGAAAGAGCGCCCTGGTCAAAGCCCTCACCGGCATCGATCCCGACCGCTTGAAGGAGGAGAAGGAGCGGGGGATCACCATCGAGCTCGGCTTCGCCTCCCTTAACCTCCCGTCTGGCGCAAAGGGAGGGATCGTCGACGTTCCCGGCCACGAGAAGTTCGTGCGCAACATGGTGGCCGGGGCCACGGGAATCGACATCGTCCTCCTGATCATCGCCGCCGACGAAGGGGTGATGCCTCAGACGCGCGAGCACACCGACATCTGCAGGCTCCTCTCCATTCCCGCGGGCATCGTCGTCCTGACAAAGATCGACAAGGTGGAGAAGGAGTGGCTCGACCTGGTGGAGGAGGAGGTGAGGGCTTTCAAGAACGAGACCTTTCTCTCCGAAGCGCCCATCGTCCGGGTCTCTTCCCTCACCGGCGAGGGTCTCGACGGTCTCGTTGCAAACATCGACATCGTGGCGCAAAAGCTCTCGGAACGGTCTTCCGACCGGCCCCTCAAATACCCGATTGACAGGATCTTCACGCTCAAAGGGATCGGCACCGTCGTCACGGGAACCCTCCAATCGGGTACCCTGAGGAGGGATGAGGAGGTACAAATCCTGCCCCGGAAGAGGACCGCACGGGTTCGCTACCTCGAATCACACGGGGAAAAGCTCGACGTCGCCTATCCGGGAAGCCGGACGGCCGCGAACCTGACGGGCGTCAACCGGGAGGATCTCGTCCGGGGCGAGGTGATAACGGGGATGGGAGAGGTTACGACGACGACCGCCATCGACGCCCTGGTTGAGAACCTGAAGATGAACAGGAAGCCCTTCCGCTTCGGAACGAAGCTGAACCTCCACTCCGGGACCACCTACGTGGAGTCGATCCTGCAGCCCTACGGGAAGAGAGAGATTGCCCCGGGGGAGAAGGGCATCGCCCGGATCCACCTCTTTTCGCCCGCCGTGCTCTTCGGGAAGGAGCGTTTCATTCTCCGTGGCTATACCCAGCTGGAAAACTTCGGTTACACCGTGGGGGGAGGCATCGTGATCAACCCCTA
>WVXK01000100.1:38526-40231 GCA_011773515.1 Deltaproteobacteria bacterium | reverse complement strand
CGGATTTGAACCGGGGAATAAGGGTTTTGCAGACCCCTGCCTTACCACTTGGCTATGCCGCCCCGACTTATTTCATTCTTATATATTCTTGCCGATATAGTCAATAGCAATGCCGGAAATTTGAGGGGGATAGATCGCCGCATTCAAACAATGGATCCTATCGAAACGACAATTCATTTGAAAATACCCCTTCCTTATGGTAATTGTTTCTTGGGCAAACCCGCAAGGAAACTTCCTTCTCCTCAAAGTTTCAAACATACAAAGCTGCGGGAGCTTCGGTGCAGTGACTGCAGTATGAGGGCTTTGGGTTTGGATAAATGGGAATGAATATCCTCGTTACCGGAGCAGCCGGGTTTATCGGTTCACACCTCTGCGAAAGACTGCTTGAAGAAGGCGCATCCGTTACCGGATTGGACAACCTCGACCCTTTTTACGCGCGGGAGTTCAAAGAGGAGAACCTCGGTATCCTCGAAAATCACGGTGGATTCACATTCCACGAAAGCGACATCAGGTCGCCCGATATGGGTGGTATCGTGGGATCAGCAAAACCTGACATGATTGTCCACCTCGCCGCCATGGCCGGGGTCAGGCCGTCCATCGAGGATCCGGAAAAGTACATATCGGTCAATGTTAGCGGGACGTACAACCTTCTCGATGCGGCACGGATAAACGATGTCGGGTCGTTTATATTCGCCTCTTCGTCGTCGGTCTACGGGGGAAACACAAAAATTCCCTTTTCCGAAACAGATGGCGTCGACAACCCGGTGAGCCCCTACGCCGCGACGAAAAAAGCGGGAGAGCTGCTCTGCCACACCTATCACCATCTCTACGGCATGGATATAACCTGCCTGCGGCTCTTCACCGTTTACGGCCCCCGCCAGAGGCCCGAGATGGCGATATACAGCTTCACGGAAAAGGTATTTGCGGGGGAAAAGGTCCCCCTCTTCTCCATGGGCAAGAGCAAGCGGGATTACACCTTCATCGACGATATAGTTGACGGTATCATTCTTTCCATGAACAATATGGGTGGATACAGGATCTACAATCTCGGAGAGTCGAAGGTAACGGACCTTCTCGAGCTTGTCTCAATGATCGAGCGTGCGACGGGAAAGAAGGCGCGTGCCGAACTGCTCCCCCACCAACCCGGCGACATGATGGTTACCTACGCTGACATATCCAGGGCGAGAGAGGAGCTGGGGTACAACCCGAAGTGGAGTGTTGAAAAGGGCATAGAAGCTTTTGTGGACTGGTACGGGAAAAAAAGAAAAAAGGAGGCGTAAATGAAAGTCACAATATCACTCATCAAGGCGGATATCGGGTCAATCGGGGGGCATATAATGCCCAGCAGCGGCTTGATGGAGAGGGTAAAGGAGGTTGTCAGGAAGCAGGGTAAGGGAATGGTGATCGACTCCTATATCGGGCACACGGGGGACGACATAGCGATCCTCATGACGCACACGCTGGGAGAAGATTCCGAGAAAATTCACAAGCTCGCCTTTGATGCCTTCATGGAGGGGACCCAAGTCGCCAAGAAACAGGGCCTGTACGGAGCCGGGCAGGATTTGCTCAAGGATTCCTTTTCGGGCAACGTAAAGGGGATGGGGCCCGCCGTAGCGGAGATGGAGATTGAAGAGAGGCCGAATGAACCCTTCCTTGCCTTCGCCGCGGACAAGACCGACCCCGGAGCGTACAACCTGCCGTTCTA
>WVXK01000100.1:38223-38376 GCA_011773515.1 Deltaproteobacteria bacterium | reverse complement strand
CTCGAGAGATACCGGGGATGTCGCTCTTTCGATCAGCACCACGCGGTTGCACAACATTGCCGGTAAGTACACGGGCAAGGATGATCCCGTTGCCCTGGTGCGCGTGCAGGGTAACTTCCCCGCCACCGGCGAAATAATCTCCCCCTTTGCCAT
>WVXK01000100.1:35481-38143 GCA_011773515.1 Deltaproteobacteria bacterium | reverse complement strand
GGCCCTCCCGTGGTGAACTGCCTCGCCTTCTGTGTCAAAGAGGGAGTCCTGACGGAAGCAGCCGATGTGTTCGATCACCCCTTCTGGGATTACGTGAGGGACAACGTTTCGAGAAAATCTGAAGAGTTGAGGCGCCAGGGATTCTTCGGCCCGGCGATGTTGCCCTTCAGCGAGCTCGAATATGGCGGTATCGTCGAGCGGCTGAAGAACCTCGAGGGCCGGTTTTCCGTCAGAAAAGAGTAAACTCAAGGCGCCGCAAGGCGCCTTTTCTCTCTTTCCGGCATTCACGCTTGCGTGGTTACTTGTACGTGAGGATTCCGATGATTACGAGGTCTTCCTCGCTTTCGTTTTCGTAATTGTGCGCAACATCGGAATAGAAGCTTACCACGTCGCCTTTGGAGGCGGGAATCTTTTTGTCTTTGACCGTGATGACCCCCTCACCCGAATCGATGTAGAGAATGTGGTGGGACCCGGAGGGATGTTTCGAGTCTTCCACGAGACCGGTACCGGGGGGGATGATCATCCTGAAAAAGTCGACGCTTACGTCGGGTGAATATTTATTGAAGAATTGAACTTTCAATCCACCGTCAGAGTTCATGGTGAGAAGGTTATCGAGACGTGTCTTCGATATTTTTTTCCCTTCAGGGATGTTGATCATCTCTGCGAGTGAAAGATTGAAAAAGTTGGCGAGCTTTATCGCCAGGTCGATGGTCGGTGTGGTTTCGTCCCGTTCGATCTTTGAAAGCATGGATATGCTGATTCCCGTTCCCTCAGACACATCCTTGAGCGTCAGGTTCTTCTGATACCGAAGATCCTTTAATTTTTTCCCCACAGCGGCCTTGGTCATCCTCTGCCCTCCTGTCATGTGCTATTTTAATATATTATAATAAAATCCTCTGTCAAGGAAAGGAGGTCCCACGTGAAAAAAAGCGTGCTATCGATCGATTACAGCTTTGCCCTGAAGGATCTGAACAGGTTCGGGATGGGGATTTCACATAGAGACCTCAAGGCCGGCTTGACCATGGGGGCCAGGAAAAACAAGGAGCTCTTCCTGGAGAGGGTATCGGGCAGTGCGGGTTTTTACTCGTTGCCGTACTTTGAGAAGGAGACGCGGAAGATTTCACGGTTTGCGGCATCTTTGAGAAGAAGGTTTGATACATTCGTGGTACTCGGGATCGGCGGGTCTGCCCTGGGGACTTCCGCGGTGATGGGAGCCCTGCCGGAGAGTGCGGGAAGAAAGGGCGGAAGGGTGCTCGTCCTCGATAACGTGGACCCCGATGCCTTTGAGAAGGCCTTTGCCACGCTCGATCTTGAGAGGACCGTTTTCAACGTAATCAGCAAATCGGGAAGCACTTCGGAGACCCTCTCGCAGTTTTTTGTGGTAACGGGCCTGTTGAAAAGAAAAGTCGGGGAGCGGTGGAAAGAGCACATCATCGTAACCACCGATCCGGAGAAAGGCCTGCTTCGGGGCCTTGCCGGAGAATATGGTTTTCTCTCCTTTCCCGTGCCGCCTTCCGTGGGAGGCCGGTTTTCGGTCCTTTCGCCGGTGGGACTGCTGCCCCTTGCTTTCGCAGGGGTCAATGTTGGCTCATTGCTGGAGGGAGCGCGCTATATGGACGGAATCAACCTCGGCACGGAGAAAGAGGCCAATCCGGTGGTCGTTTTAGCGGCGATATATGCCCATTATATGGAAGAGGAGAGAAAGAACACCTTCGTCCTCTTCGCCTATTCGGATTTTTTCATAAAGCTAAGCGACTGGTTCTGTCAGCTGTGGGGTGAAAGTCTGGGGAAGGAAAGGAAAGAGGGCGGTAGAATCGACAGTATCGGCCAGACACCCGTCGGCGTCATCGGGGTAACGGCCCAGCATTCACAGCTGCAGCTCTACATGGACGGCCCCGATGACAAGGTGTACACGTTTATCGGACCGGGAAAATTCAACAGGGACTATTCCATCAAGCCTCTCAAAAGAGACGAAAGCGTTTTGTTTCTCTCCGGGAAGAAAATGGCAGACCTCTTCAGGGCGGAAATGGATGCAACGATATACTCCCTCGCCTCGAAAGGAAGGCCGGTTGTCGTTATCGAACCTCACGCAAGAAACGAGTTTGCCATCGGGGCACTCATATTTCTCTTCGAGTGTGTAACCGCTTTGACGGGGAAGTTGCTGGGGGTCAACCCGTTCGATCAGCCAGGGGTGGAGTATGGAAAGAAGCTCACCAGGGCCATGCTCGGTGATAAAATGTCCATGAAATTCCTCGAAGACATAGAAGAGTTCAGGAAGGTCAGGGGCAGGTGTGAGATCAGCCTGGAGGCGAATTGAAGAAGATCAGAAAGTTAAGCGAAGAGACCATCAACAAGATCGCTGCCGGTGAGGTAATAGACCGCCCGTCATCGGTTGTCAAAGAGCTCGTCGAGAACTCCCTGGATGCCGGCTCCACCCGCGTGTCGGTTAGCGTCGAGGACGCAGGGCTCTCACTTATAGAGGTGGCCGATAACGGGAGCGGGATGGATCCTGAAGATCTGCGGCAATCACTGCTGCGCCACACGACCAGCAAGATTCGGGGCGCTGGGGATCTGTCATCCATCAACTCATTCGGGTTCAGGGGAGAAGCCCTTGCATCGATCGCAGCGGTATCGAAGATGGAAATACGGTCGATTCCGGAGG
>WVXK01000100.1:30848-35437 GCA_011773515.1 Deltaproteobacteria bacterium | reverse complement strand
CCGGCGAGGAAAAAATTTTTAAGGAGCAGGAAGGTTGAACAGGGCAATGTCAAAAACGTTTTCTGGGACCTCGCAATACCCTGCAGGGGAGTTTACTTCCATTTCAATGCTGACGGGAAAGAGTCTCTTTCGGTTCCGGCGGACCTGGATATCCGGGAAAGAGTGCATCTGAGAGAGGGCGAAATCGCAGCACTGTTTCATGAGTTCAAGGAGGTGAGCCCCTACTTTTCCCTGGAGGGTCTCGTCACATCCCCGCTCAGAACGTTTCCCCGGTCAAACAGAATGTCCATATTCGTCAACAATCGGGCCGTTCGCGATGGTATCGGTGTCGGCGCGGTCAAAGAGGGGTTGAGAGGGCTGATACCGGAAAACCGCTATCCCTCGGCGTACATATTCATAGAGGTTTCCCCCGAGGAGGCCGATGTAAACGTCCACCCCTCCAAAAGAGAGGTAAGGTTCAGGTACCGAAGGGAGCTTTTCGAGATAATAAGCTATGCGGTAAAGAGATGTTTCGTCAGGGAAGGATCCGGGAGCGGGGCCGATTCGGCCCGTCCTCCCGGTGAGGCAGATTTCTGGGTCCCCACGGAAGAGGCCGACCTTGCCGGGCCCTGGAAAGGAATGCCCCGCCAGGGGCGCACCTGTGCCGCCGACAGTTCTCACCCATCTGGAGAAAAGGGAAGAGAGACCCCGCATGATCTGTTCGAAGCGCGGAAGCCTCTCTCGAAAATGAGAATCCTCGGGCAGGTTCTTGGAAACTACGTGCTTTTGGACGGGGGCGAAGAGCTTTTCTTCTGCGACATCCACGCGGCTTCGGAGAGAGTCCAGTACTGGCGGGTGCGAAAAGGGTTCAGCAACTGGCTCGAACGCCCCGAGCATCTCCTTATCTCTGTTACAGTTCCCATCGAGGGCCTGAGCGGACACGCGGATCGTGTGAAGGAGGTTCTTGTCAACGCGGGGTATCGGGTAGAGTTGGAAGAAGGGGTAATGAGAGTCGTGGCTGTGCCGCTTTATCTCAAGGGGATCGACCCCGCCTTGGTTGTTGAAGACCTTTTAGAAATACTCGAGGGGGATTTCCCCGGTGGAGCGATGGAGACGGAAAAAGCCTTCGAAGAACTCATAGCGAAAATAGCCTGCCATTCATCCGTGCGGGGGACACGCATTCTCCCTGAAGAGGAAGTGAGATATCTTCTTGAAGAGCTGGAAAAGGCGGATTACAGCGAAACCTGTCCTCACGGAAGGCCCGTGTACGTGAGAATCTCGCGGCGTGAATTGCACAAACTTTTCGGGAGAACCTGATATTTGCAATATGAAAAAGAAGGTGGTCATTATCGGCGGGCCAACAGCATCGGGAAAGAGCAGCACGGCCCTCACCCTGGCCAAAAGGTATCCGCTGGAGATTGTCAATTTTGATTCCCTGCAGATCTACCGTTACCTGGACATTGGAACGGCCAAGCCATCAGCGGAGCAGAGAAGCTCTGTCCCCCACCACCTCTACGACATACGGTACCCCGATGAATACTTCTCGGTGGCTGACTATGTCACCGAAGCCTCGAGGGTTGTGCTGGAAATTTATGGCAGGGGTAAAATCCCTCTCTTTGTGGGTGGAACGGGATTGTACATGAGGAGTTTTCTTTTCGGGCTGGACAGGATTCCCTCCTCTCCCTCCATCAGAAATCAGCTTCAAAAGAGGTTAGAGCGGGAAGGGTTGGGTGACCTCTACAACGAGGTTCAGGAGAGGGACCCTCTGTTTGCCAGGGCCATTTCCCCGAATGACAGAAGCAGAATCGTGAGGGCACTCGAGGTGATGGCGATAACGGGCACGACTTTTTCGTCTCTGCAGAAAAAGTGGAAGGAGAGGGAAAAGGCCTTCGAAGATCTTTTCATCATTCTGTCGCCGGAAAGAGACGTTCTTTACGAGCGGATAAACAAAAGAGTGGAGGCGATGATAGCCGGGGGTTTCGTAGACGAGGTGAAAGGCCTGCTCGACATGGGGTATTCCCCCGGCCTTCGGCCGATGTGCTCCCTGGGGTACCGTCACATCGTCGCCTTTTTAAGGGGGGAGGAGGATCTCGCCGTAACGGTCGAAACCATAAAGCGGGAAACGAGGCAGTATGCAAAGAGGCAGCTGACGTGGTTCAAACGGGAGGATGGGCGATGGTTGAAGTCTTCGGAAGAACAAAAAATAGGTAAACTTGTCAAATCATTTCTGATATGATTTTCTACTCCGGAGGAGAATCTCAACCTCCAATTGATGAGGGCGGAGATGGTCGGGCAATATCTGGATTTTGAGAGACCCATCGTCGAGCTGGAGAACAGGCTCGAGCAGCTAAAAGCATCCGAGGATTACGGTTCCAAGGCCGTAACCGATGAAATCCAGAAGCTCGAGCGAAAGATAGGGAAGATAAAGAAGGAGATCTTCTCAAATCTTTCCCGGTGGCAGAAAACCCTCCTTGCAAGGCACCCTTCGAGACCGTACATGCTCGATTACGTGAAGTTGATTTTCAAAAACTTCATAGAAATACACGGGGATAGAGCCTTTATGGACGATCCGGCGATCGTTTGCGGATTCGCCGAGGTTGACGGTCAAAAAATTGTCCTGATCGGTCAACAGAAGGGGAGAACGACCAATGAGAAGATCCACCGCAACTTCGGCATGGCCCATCCGGAGGGTTACCGGAAGGCTCTCCGGGTTATGAAGCTGGCCGAAAAATTCAGGTTGCCCATAGTAACNNATCGTAGCCGTTATCGGGGAGGGTGGATCGGGGGGAGCGCTTGCCCTCGGCATAGGTGATATTATCCTGATGATGGAATATGCTATTTACTCGGTCATTTCCCCGGAGGGGTGTGCGTCGATACTCTGGAAGGACGCCGGGAAAGGAGAGACGGCGGCGGATATCATGAAAATAACGGCCCCGGACCTGAAAGGTTTTGGGGTGGTAGACATAGTCGTCCCCGAGCCGGATGGAGGGGCCCACAGGAATCCGGAAAAAGCTGCGAGTATCTTGAAGGAGCATCTTCTGGAGGCCATATCCGAGGTCAGTGGGGTGAATACGGAAGAACTATTGCAAAGGAGATATGAAAAATACAGAAAAATAGGGGAAGCCAAGAATCCAAAGAAATGAATTCCTGGTCTGAGATTCTCGCACAGTACAGAGACAAGATCGATAAGCTGGACAGGGATATTCTGGAGCTGCTCAACAGAAGGGCCGATATTGCAATTGCCGTCGGCGAATTGAAAAAGAAGCACAATCTCAGGGTTTACGTCCCGGAGAGAGAGACGGAGATACTGGAGAGTCTCAGCAAGCTGAACACCGGCCCATTTCCGACGGAGGCCGTCCGCACAATTTTCAGAGAAATTATCTCGGCCTCCATATCCCTGGAAAAGAGGATGCGCGTCTGCTTTCTCGGACCGAGGGCCACCTTTACCCACATGGCATGCATAACGCAGTTTGGCGAGAGCGCTGACCTCGTACCCGTGATCAATGTCGCGGAGGTCTTTGAATCAGTGGACCGCAAGGAAGTCGAGTTCGGCGTGGTTCCTATCGAAAACAGCACAGAGGGCATCGTCAGCAACACCCTCGACATGTTTGTAGAGCACAACATAAATATCACGGGGGAGATCATCCTCGAGATATCCCACTCCCTGCTCTCGGTCACGGGAGAAATGGAGCACATAAAGAAGGTATATTCCCACCCGCATGCCATAGCACAGTGCAGGAACTGGCTCGAAAAAAATCTCAAGGGAGTCCCCGTATTTCATGTGGAGAGCACGGCAAAGGCGGCTGAGCTGGTGTCAGAGGATCCCTCCTCGGCTGCCGTGGCGGCGGAGGGCGCCGGCAAGCTCTACGGGCTGCAGGTATTGAAGAAGAACATACAGGACAATATCAACAATATCACACGGTTTATCATAATCGGGAAAACAACCCCCGAAAAAACTGGCTGGGACAAAACCTCGATCATTTTTTCCGTCAAGGATGAGGTGGGGGCGCTGTACAAGATACTGGAGCCATTTGCAAAGTTTAAAATCAACCTGACCAAGATCGAGTCGAGGCCGGTAAAGAAAAGGGCGTGGGAATATCTCTTCTTCCTCGATATGGCGGGCCATATAACAGACGCCAATATAGCTTCCGCCATAAATGAGATGAGAATCCTCTGTGACTATTTCAAGCTTCTTGGCTCCTATCCCCGCGCTGCGTGATGCGGGGACCCAGAGAAAAATCCAAGAAAACCCGGAAAATATTCTAAAAGATACCGAGAAAATCATAGATACACACACAAGGAGGGAATGAAATGATCATAGTGCTCAAGCCCGGAGCCACGGAGAGAGAGATAGAGAGCGTGGAAAACAGGGTAAAGGAGATGGGGCTCAAGGTTCATCTTTCAAAGGGAGTCGAGAGAACCATCATCGGCGCAATTGGTGATGAGCGGAAGGTTGACGCGGCCTTTTTCGAGGTGATGGATTGTGTCGAAAAGGTCATGCCTATTTTGAAGCCCTATAAACTCGTGAGCAGGGAATTCAAGGCGGAAGACACGGTGTTACGGGTGGGGGACAAGGTTATCGGCGGGGAGGAGGTTGTTGTAATTGCCGG
>WVXK01000100.1:28468-30842 GCA_011773515.1 Deltaproteobacteria bacterium | reverse complement strand
AAAAAATCGGGCGCAGCCTTTTTGCGGGGTGGGGCATTCAAACCCCGGACATCGCCCTATAGCTTCCAGGGACTCGGGGAGGAAGGGTTGAAGATATTGGCCGAGGCAAGGGAGCGGACCGGGCTCCCCGTTGCCACGGAGCTCATGGATACGAGAGATATCGATCTCCTCATAAAGTACGCGGATATAATCCAGATAGGGGCGAGAAACATGCAGAACTTCCGGCTTCTGACGGAAGTGGGCAAAGCAGACAAGCCGGTTATTCTGAAGAGGGGGCTCAGCGCCACGGTACACGAGCTGCTCATGTCTGCAGAGTATATCGCTTCTCAGGGAAACGCGAAGATCATACTCTGTGAAAGGGGAATCCGTACCTTCGAGACGTCAACGAGAAACACCCTGGATATCAGCGCGCTGCCCGTGTTGAAGCAACTGACACATCTACCGGTTATTGTGGATCCGTCACACGCGTCAGGCAAGGCCGACCTCGTTCACGTTCTTTCAGCGGCAGCTATCGCGGCCGGGGCTGACGGCATAATGGTAGAGGTGCACACGAAACCCGAAGAAGCCCTGTCCGATGGGCCTCAGTCGCTCAGGCCGGAGTTATTTGCCGAGATGATGAGAAAAGCGGGTGCTGTTGCCGGTGCCGTGGGGAGGAGGATATAGCATTGAAGAATTTGAACGTGGGAATCTACGGGCTCGGCCTGATCGGTGGGTCACTGGCCAAGGCACTTTCACGCTCATCACCGGAATTGACGATTATGGGTTATGACAGAAGCAGGAAAAGGCTCCATATGTCCCTTGAAGATGGCTCGATAACGGAGGTGCTCAGGGGAAACAAATACAAAGAGGTGGACGTTCTCTTTCTTGCCATTCCGGTTGAGCGAAGCAAGGAGGTGGGGAGAAAACTGATCGCGAAACTGAGAACAGACGCGATTCTCACAGATTGCGGGAGCGTGAAGGGGCCGATATGCGACGAGTTGAGTGAATACACGAAGGGGCCGTTTTTTATCGGCGGGCATCCCATCGCGGGGACCGAAAAGTCCGGTTATGAGAACTGCTTCCCCGATCTCTTCAAATCCCGGGTTGTTTTTCTTACCCCTTACAAGGGTACTCCGGCAAGTAAAATCAGGATGGTGAAAAGCTTGTGGAAGAGAACGGGCGCGCGCGTTCTCGAGGTAGGGGCAGGATACCACGACCACGTTTTTGCCTTCGTTTCCCACCTCCCGCATATCGTGGCATACTCCCTTGTCCATGCAGTCGCCACATTCGATTCTGCGTTGCCACTCGGGTATTCTGCCGGCGGTTTCAAGGATTTTACAAGGATAGCATCATCGGACCCGACCATGTGGTCGGAGATCATGGTGGAAAACAAAAGGGAGATCGTCATGGCGCTGAGACATTTCAAAAAGAACCTGTCGCAGCTCGAGGCTCTGATCAGGGAAGAGGATGTGCCGGGGATGAACAGGTACTTCAACCTTTCGAAGAAAAAGAGGGACTCCATATAGATGAAGAAGAAAGTCAAGGCCCTCAGGGGAGAGCTGTTTCTGCCGGGCGACAAGTCGATCAGCCATCGCGGGGTATTGCTGTCGTCGCTGGCCAAGGGAAAATCGAGGATAAGAAACCTGCTTTCAGCGGAAGATGTTACGATGTCGAGGCGGCTCGTTGAGATGATTGGCGCGGAAATTTCCGATCACGGGGAGGAAATAACGGTTCTGGGAAAGGGCGCTTCGGGTCTGGGAGAGCCTTCGGACGTTCTGTACGCCGGCAATTCGGGTACGACAATGCGCATCGGTTCGGGGATTCTGGCTGCAATCGATGGGTTATCCATCATCACAGGTGACAGATATCTGCGGAAAAGGCCGATGGAAAGGATTACAACTCCTCTATCCAAAATGGGAGCAACAGTCCTGGGAAGAGATAATGGGCGATATCCGCCGCTGGTGATCAGAGGTGGCAACTTGCAGTCGATCCGCTATGAAATGCCCGTGGCAAGCGCCCAGGTCAAGTCTGCAATTCTCGTGGCAGCTGCAGCACAGGGCGTCGAGGCGGAGGTGAAGGAGCCTCTTCCCACGAGAGACCACACGGAGAAGATGCTGCAGTCGATGGGGGCCGATGTTTCACGCTCAGGGGACTGGATAAAAATTTCTCCCCATGGCGAGCTGCGGCCCCTGGATGTGGATGTCCCCGCGGATTTTTCCGCGGCTGCCTTTTTCATCGTCGCTGCCCTCGTCACCCCCCGCTCTGAAATCGTCGCCCGGAACGTTCTCGTAAATCCATTGAGGAGTGGAATGCTCCGTGTTCTAGCAAGGATGGGAGCGAGAATCGAGCTTACGAACGAGCGGGTTGTTTCCGGAGAAGAGATAGCCGATATCGT
>WVXK01000100.1:26460-28359 GCA_011773515.1 Deltaproteobacteria bacterium | reverse complement strand
AGGGACGGGGAGATGCGTACAGGGGTGGAAAGGTGTCGAGCTTCGGAGACCACAGGATTGCCATGGCGCTGGAAATCTTTGCGCTCGGGGCCGGCATCGGGATTACCCTCGATGACCGTGACTGCGTCGCCACGTCTTTCCCCGGATTTTATGACAAACTGCGGAGTCTTTCGACGTGAGAGAGAAGCCAATAATAGCGATCGATGGCCCGCCCGGTTCAGGAAAGACGACCGTTTCAAAAATGGTAGCAAACAAGCTGGGCTACAGACTGATAGATACGGGATCGATGTACAGGGCAGCAGCCCTCGTGGCGATGAGAGAAGGGCTGGAGTTTACCGACAGCCCCGAGCTCTCGAAACGGCTCGGCAGGATGGAGATCGAATTTCGCGTCGGCGCGGAAGGCCAGAGGATTATCGTGGACGGTGAGGATATGGAGGATCAGCTTCGATCTGAAGAGGTGGGAATGAAAGCCTCCGATATCTCGAGGGTACAGATGGTGAGGCAGATTCTCGTTGAAAAGCAGCAGATGATGGGGGCCTCCGGTGGCGTGATATGCGAGGGGAGGGACGCGACGACCGTCATATTTCCGGATGCAGAGTTCAAGTTTTTTATCGATGCGTCTGTCTATACAAGGGCGGAACGAAGGCACCGGGAGCTCGTAACGGCAGGCGAGAGCCTCTCGTTCCGGGAAGCTTACGAGGATATGATACGGCGCGATATTCAGGACAGCACGAGAGACAATTCCCCCCTGAAAATTGCCCCCAACGTTACCTGCGTGGATACCACGGCGCTGTCTCCTGAAGAGGCGGCCCGTATTATCATTGAGGAAGTGAGAAAGAGTGGCTAAAAACAGGACGGGAAAGAAAAAAAAGATCATCGTGGCGAAGAGCGCCGGTTTCTGCTTCGGCGTGAAAAGAGCGATCAAAATGGCCTTTGAAACCTGCCGCGATGAAAAGGCGGGGGAGATATATACCCTCGGACAGATAATTCACAACCCGCAGGTGGTGGAACAGCTCGAGGAAAAAGGGGTAACCCTCCTTGACTCCGCCCAGGATATAACCTGTGGGACATTGATAGTCAGGTCCCACGGTTTGACGAGAGGCGAGAGTGAAATGCTAAAGGAAAAGGACGTGCGGGTTGTCGATGCGACGTGTCCCTTCGTTACGAAAGCACAGGAATTTGCGACATACCTGGCAAGAGAAGGCTATACGGTTATCATCCTGGGGGATAAAGACCATCCGGAGGTAAAGAGCATTCGGAGTTACGTCGAGGATGTGGGCAACGTCATTACAGACTTTGATGAGATAAAGCAATCAAGGAGAAGGAGGAGGGCCGGCATCGTCGCCCAGACGACGCAGACGCAAGAAAATCTCATGAAATGGGTGAGCGAGGCCCTGGAGGTTTTTCAGGAAGTCAGGGTTTTCAATACCATCTGCAGCGCCACCACGATCAGGCAGAGGGAGACGGTTGAAATTGCGAAAAACGTTGATGCAATGCTCATTATCGGTGGATTTAACAGCGCCAATACGAGGAGACTCGCCGAGCTTGCCTCCGAATCCAACGACAGGGTCTATCATCTCGAAAGGTCTGAGGAGTTGCAAGATCACATGACAACGGGCGCTCGAAAGATTGGCATATCAGCCGGGGCCTCTACCCCGGACTGGGCTATTTCACAGCTCATAGACGGTGTAAAAAAGAGGTGGGGTGACGGTGATATTCGGATAGTTCGCGGGCTGTGATTTTTTTTCTTTTATTTTATTATATATTTTCGTAATAATAAAACTTGAAAGAAATTCCTTTATGTTATAGCACTATAAGAGCATGCCGATACAATAACGGGAGGGTCCAGATAACATGGGTTCCAACAAAACCACAGGGCAAAGCAGCGATGAAATGGAG
>WVXK01000100.1:21841-26447 GCA_011773515.1 Deltaproteobacteria bacterium | reverse complement strand
TCACTTTTCGAACAAAGCCTCCAAACGCTGGAAACCGGCGAGATAGTCAAGGGAAAGGTAATGGCGATTTTGAGTGACCTCGTCGCTGTTGACATAAACTATAAGACGGAGGGGTTTTTCCCCTCCGCGGAAGCTCTTGATAAAAACGGGAACGTTTTCCTCAAAGAGGGTGACGAAGTTCATGTGCTGGTTGAACGGATCGATTCAAAATCCGGTATGGTCATCCTGTCGAAAGAGAAGGCGGACAAGACGAAACTCTGGGACGACCTTCAGGATGCCTATGAGGAAGGAAAGTTTGTCAGGGGCGTTATCACAAACAAGGTTAAGGGGGGATTTGAGGTCGACATAGGCTCCAAAGCTTTTCTGCCGGGGTCCCAAGCCGATATCAGGCAGGTGAAGAACCCCGATTCCCTCATCGGGATCGAAGATCATTTTAAAATTCTCAAATTCAGCCGGCAGAAGGTAAATATCGTCGTATCCAGAAGGGCCTACCTCGAGGAAATTTTAAAAACCAGGAAGGAGGAGCTCCTCGGCAGCCTGAAGGAAGGGGATGTGGTAGAGGGAAGGGTAAAAAACATCACCGATTACGGGGTATTTATCGATCTGGGTGGGCTGGATGGCCTCATGCACATAACGGATATCAGTTACGGAAAAATATCACACCCATCGGAAGTTGTAAAGGTCGGGGACGTGATCGAGGTCAAGGTCATTCGCTTCGACAGGGAGAAGAGGCGGGTGTCGCTGGGGCTGAAACAGCTTCGGCCGGACCCGTGGAGCCTCTTGAGTCAACGGTACGGGGAGGGGGACAAACTTTACGGCGTCGTGACGAATATCACCAAGTACGGGGCATTTATCGAGATTGAGGAAGGAGTGGAAGGGCTGCTCCATATTTCCGAGATGTCGTGGAGCAAAAACCTGAAGAGCCCATCTGATATCCTTTCAATAGGTGATCGGGTGGAGGTTGTTGCCCTCAAGATCAATGAGAAGATGCGAAAAATCTCCCTCGGCCTCAAGCAGCTGTCACCGAATCCCTGGGAAATCCTCAGGGAAAAATTTCCGGAAGGCTCAATTGTGGAAGGAAAGGTAAAAAACCTGACAGATTTTGGCATTTTTGTCGACCTCGGAGAGGAGATCGACGGGCTCGTTCACATTTCGGACCTCTCCTGGAACCAGCGGATAAAACACCCTGCGGAGATGTACAGGAAGGGGGATAAGCTCGAGGTGAGAGTTCTCAAGATCAACCAGGAAAACCAGAAGTTTTCCCTGGGGATAAAGCAGCTGAAAGAAGACCCGTGGTCAAATATCCGGGAAAGGTATAAAAGGGGGGCAATGGTAACGGGGAGGGTGACGAGCATCGCCGACTTTGGCGCTTTCATCGAGCTAGAGGAGGGAATCGAGGGGCTGGTCCATCTCACCGAAATATCTGAAGATAAGATCACCTCTCCTTCTGATGTAGTGAAGATAGGGGACGTCGTCACCGCCCTGATAACGGGGGTTGACCCGCAGAAGAGAAAAATATCTCTGAGCATAAAGCTGTATCAGAAACGTCTCGAGAAGAAAGAGATCGAGGCATACATAAACAAAAATGACGAAGATATCTCTGTTCTGGGTGAAGCTCTCAAAGAAAAGCTGAAACTGAAAGAGGACAACAACTGAAGGATTCTTATGAACCGTCAAGAGAGAGCTGTCAGGAAGCGGTCCCCCCTCATGAGAGGATGTCTCATCCTCGTGGTTGTCTTTGCCGGTTTTCTTATCCTCATGGGAGTGATGGGCAAGATAGGGGGAAGCCTGACAGGGTTCCGAGAAAATGTGGGCGTCGTCAAGATCGAGGGAATCATAACGGATTCCGAAACCATTAATGAGTCAATCAGGAAGTTTGGGAAGGACGAAAAGATCAAGGCTGTGGTGCTGAGGATCAACTCGCCCGGCGGAGGGGTTGGTCCTTCACAGGAAATTTATCAGGAGGTGAAGAGGCTTCGGGACAAGAAGATTGTCGTAGCTTCGATAGGCGCTGTCGGCGCTTCCGGCGGATATTACATTGCCTGTGGGGCAAATAAAATTGTGGCAAACCCCGGGTCCATTACCGGCAGCATAGGGGTGATAATGGAATTTTTAAACGTCAAGGAGCTTGTGGAGAAGCTGGGCCTGAAAGGCATGGTTGTCAAGAGCGGCCCCATGAAAGATGTGGGGAACCCTCTGCGGGAAATGACGAAAGAGGAGAAGAGGTTTTTAAAAAAGCTCATCGACAATATACATATCCAGTTTGTCGACGCGGTTGCCGACGGGCGAAAGCTTGAGCGGTCCAAAGTAGAGGTAATAGCCGATGGCAGGATCTTTTCCGGCTCACAGGCGAAGGAGCTGGGCCTGGTAGACTCTCTCGGAAACTTCTATGACGCTATCGATATTTCCGCCAAAATAAGCGGGATAAAGGGAGAGCCGAATCTGGTCTATCCGCCGAAAAAGAAAATCTCCATAATTGATTTGATTAAAGGAGAAGTGAAAAGTATAATCGAGAAGGTAGTTTTTGAGATGATTTTCCCCACATTTGTAACAAATTAAAGGGAGGAAAAAATGACGAAGAGCGATCTTGTCGAAAAATTGGCGGAGAAGATTGATTATTTGACGAAGAAGGATTGCGACGTAATCATCGACACCATTTTTGATAATATGAAGGAAGCCCTCAGGAAAGAAGACAAAATAGAGATACGAGGGTTTGGCAGTTTTACGATAAGGGTGAGAAAGGCGAAGGAAGGGCGAAATCCGAAAACGGGTGAAAAAGTCTTCATTCCGCAGAAAAAGATCCCTTTTTTCAAAGTGGGGAAGGAACTGAGGGAGATGCTCAACAGGGAGTAGTGTGAGGGGATGGAAAGGCTTTACACACCGTGGAGAATCGAGTATGTGAAAAACGCGACCAAAGGCAATCAGCACTGTATTTTCTGTGTTAAAGACGAACCCGAGAGTTTCCCCGAAAAACTTATCCTGCGTGTTTCAACTCATTCCGTCGTGATGTGCAACAGGTATCCATACACCAGCGGCCATCTCCTCATATCTCCGAGAAAACATATCGATGATTTTTCTGCTCTCGAAAGGACGGTGGCGTGGGAGATGTTTGCGCTCATACAGGAGTCGATGCGGATCATAAAGAAGCACTACAACCCCGAGGGTTTCAACGTGGGTATGAATGCCGGGAAGGCCGCCGGGGCGGGAATAGAGGATCACCTCCATTTTCATGTCCTGCCGAGATGGCGCGGGGATACCAACTTCATGACCTCACTTAATGAGGTCAGGGTTCTTCCCGAGACTGTCTTGCAGACATACGAAAGGCTTGAACCGGAATTTAAGGATCTTGAGATCTCATAAAGTCATCGTTATTCATATCCAAAAATTTCGCCATCTCTTTTGATCTGGAGTTGAATATGGAACTGACACCTGCGATGAAGCAGTATATGAACATCAAAAGAGAGCACAAGGAATCCATTCTCTTTTTCCGGATGGGCGATTTCTACGAGATGTTTTTCGAAGACGCCATCATCGCTTCGCGGATACTCGATATCGCCCTGACCAGCCGCGATAAGGATTCCGGGATTCCGATGTGCGGGATTCCTCACCACGCAAGGGACTCTTACATCCTGAAGCTGTTAAGGAAGGGGAAAAACGTTGCGGTCTGCGAACAGTTAGGTGAACAGGAGAAGGGAGGATTGTTCAAAAGGGAAGTGGTCGAAGTTCTCACACCCGGCCTGATACCCCGGGAGGATTTTCTCGAGTCGGGAAAAGGAAACTTCATCGCCGCCATAAATCTCTCGCGGGGTTTTTCCGTTTCAGCGGCAGATATCTCGACGGGAGAGCTCTATTTCGAAAAAACAGGCAAGCCCGAAGCCATTGTAGACGCCATAGGAAAGTTGGATGTAGCCGAAGTAATTTACGATGGTGACACCGCGAGCAGGTTGAAATATTCGGGCTTTGACAGGAAACTCCCCGCGGAGGTGGCAAGGAGGGAAGTTGATTTTCACGATTACGAGGGGACCTTAAAGGTATACAGAGACCGCTTTTATGGAAAAATCCAGGAGGATGGGGGTTTTTTCCTTCTTCTGGATTACATAAAGAGGAATCAGCCCCAGGCGATATCGAACCTTTCGGTGCCAAAACCGTTCATTCAGCGAAAGGGCCTCTATCTCGACGAGTCGGCACTCAAGTCTCTCGAGGTCCTGAGCAGCCTCCAGGGCACGAAAAAAGGGTCTCTCTGCGGTGTCCTCGACCGCACGAGAACGCCGATGGGTAAAAGGCTCGTAAAAAAATGGCTTGCCTTTCCGCTTTCTGACCTCCATGAGGTCAACGCTCGCCTGGAGTGCACGGAGGAATTCGCCGTCCACAACAATGTCCGCAAAAATGTTTCATCGCTCCTTGAAGGAATGTGTGACCTTGAACGGGGTGGTATAAAGGTGGCGGGCAAAAACGCCGACCCCCGGGACCTCACAGCTATTACCCATACGCTGGATAGAATCGAGGCGTTGAAAAATGCTCTGGTTGGGTGTTCAGCCAGCGGTCTGAAGAGTCGAGGGGAGAGGCTTGACCTCCTCGAAGAGTTCAGGCTCGCCGTCAGATCGAC
>WVXK01000100.1:17345-21816 GCA_011773515.1 Deltaproteobacteria bacterium | reverse complement strand
ATGAGAGGGTAGACATACTCCGTAAGATTACAAGCGGCGGCGATATTTTCCTGAAGGAGCTCGAGGAGCAGGAGAGAAAGAGGACCCAGATACCCTCCCTGAAGGTTAAATACAACAGGGTTTTCGGATATTTCATCGAAGTTTCGAAGACTTACCTGGATAATGTTCCTCCCGAATATGTGAGAAAGCAGACCCTGGTGAACGTGGAAAGGTATATCACAGCGCAGCTGAAGGAGTTTGAAAACAGGCAGTTGACCGCCCGGGAGGAGCTTGTCAAGCTCGAAGAGGAAAAGTACCGGAGTTTTCTCGAGACCCTTACAAAGTGGGGGAAGACGATACTGGGCAACTCACAGATAATTGCAGAAACAGACGTGTTCTGCTCTTTTGGACAGGTGGCATGCGAAAACGACTACGTGAAGCCGGTAATACACCCCGGAGGCCATATCGATATCAGGCAGGGGAGGCATCCCGTTGTCGAAAAAATGGTAGGCAGAAGGGAGTTCGTGGGGAACGATATCTTTCTGGACCAGGACAGCGAGCAGATTGCGATCATTACAGGGCCAAACATGGCGGGGAAGTCAACTATCATACGGCAGGTCGCTTTGGCGGTTCTGATGGCGCACGCGGGATCATTCATACCGGCCGAGAGCGGGGAGATAGCCCTGACCGATGCGATATTCACCAGGATAGGCATGTCCGATAACATTCACCTCGGAGAATCAACGTTCATGGTTGAGATGAAGGAGGTGTCAAAGATACTTTCGGAAATAACCGATAAGAGCCTCGTGGTTCTCGATGAAATTGGAAGGGGAACCTCGACTTACGACGGGTTGAGCATTGCCTGGGCTGTAATAGAGTATATCCATTCTCTGAAAGATAAGAGGCCGGTTACCCTTTTTGCGACCCATTATCACGAGATCTGTGAGCTTGGAAGGCAATTGCCCAGGGCGAACAACTATAACATATCCGTGAGGGAGTGGAACGAGCAGATTCTCTTTTTGAGGAAACTGGAGAGGGGATCATCGAATAAGAGTTACGGAATATACGTTGGAGAAATAGCGGGCCTTCCCGAGGAGGTCACGGGGAGGGCCAAAGAAATTTTGAAATCACTTGAAGATAGTGAGTATAATGGTTCAAAAATAGGAGGTTTGTCCGATAAAGGAGAAGACAAGAAGCGGCAGTTACATCTGTTTTCCAAATCGATAGAGCTGGAAAAGATTGGCGATTATCTGGAACGCTTGAACCTGGAAAGGACAACCCCGATAGAAGCACTTACTATACTTGAAGATCTCAGGGAAAAATGGAGAGCTATCAAAAGAAGGAGATGAAATCGTCAGTTTGTTGTTGGATTGCGGAAAATGCCCCCGGGGCAAAATATACGACACGTATCATTTTTTTCATCCTCATATCCTTTTTTACCATGTGCCTTTTCCCGGTACCCGAATCGCTCTCTTCTCCGATAGCGAGCGAGCAGAGAGAACGGGTCGGGGAAATAGACAGGGAGCTTGTGAAGTTACAGAACGGGAAAAAGAGCGGCCGGAGCAAAAAAGGCACCGAAGTCAAGGGGATCAGGCATTATACGAATAGCGAATACGCCAGGGTTGTCTTTGACCTCAGCTCTATTCCCGAGTACAGCGTCGATGGAAACGATGAGGCCGGAAACGTTTTCAGGGTGATTCTGAAAAATACCGACCTTTTGGTTTCATCAGAAGATTGTGAGATAGAGCCTGACCGGGGCCTGTTAAAGTGCCTAACCGCGCGACGGGTAGGCAGCGGTATCTACGTCAACATTTTTTCCAAGGACAGGTCGCGTATCGAAGTCTTCAAGCTGGCGAGCCCACCGAGGATGGTGGTCGACCTGTTCAGGAATCCCGGGGGCAGCTCTTCCGCGTTGCCTCCCGCCGCTTCTCTCCCCGGTGGGGACGTGTCAGGGAAAAGAAAGGTCGTCGTCGTCATCGACCCGGGCCACGGCGGGAAGGACCCCGGGGCGATCGGACCGGGGGGGCTCAAAGAGAAGGATGTGGTCCTGGATATTTCCCGGAAACTGAAAAAGCTCTTCGAAAAGGATGGAAGATTCAAGGTTCATTTAACGAGGAGCAGGGATAACTTCCTCTCTTTGGAAAAGAGAACCGCAATCGCGAACAGGTCCAGGGCCGACATATTCATTTCCGTCCATACCAACGCTTCGAGAAAGAGGGCTGCAAGAGGTATTTCCTCCTTCGTTTTGGGGAGAAAGGCAACAGACAAGGAGGCACTGGAACTTGCAATGAAAGAAAACGGGGTGGTTATCGGCGAGGACTCCAAGGTAAATTACATAGTGATGGATCTGATGAACGACAGAAAGGAGAAAGAATCCCTCAAGCTGGCGAAGGTGATAAATGATAGTATCGTACAGAAAGTGAGATCCAGGAGGAGGGGTGTCGTAAATCTCGGCGTAAAGAAGGCACCCTTTTACGTGCTATTCGGCGCTGGTATGCCGGCCGTTCTTGTCGAAACTTCCTTTATTACGAACAAATCAGAGGAAAAGTTTCTGAGAAAGAGATGGTACAGAGACTACATAGCTGCTTCAATTTACCGGGGCATAACGCAGTATATCGACAGGTCGAAGACGGCTTTCTATGGACTATCAGGCCAATAGCGGTATCGACATAACCCTTGCCAGGCTCTTTAATTTCTCACCCCTATTTGATCTGGACAGGAATATTCTCAATGAGGTTTTAAAGGAGAGGCTCGACGAATTCAGTGAGTATCTCCTGGCCAGACATACTTCGGGAGCGGGAGGGCTTGAACTGGTGAGGCTCAATGCAAAATTTTTTGACTCCCTCATCTGTTTCCTCTATGAAAATTCGAAAAAGAACTATTATGCGAAGTACCCCCGGCTCGATTTTCCAATGGCCATACTGGCGGTGGGAGGATATGGGAGAGGGGACCTCTGCCCTCAGTCGGACATCGACCTTCTTTTCCTCTACCATTACAAATTGAACCCGTTTGTCGAGGCGGTGACGGAGGAGATGCTCTATTCCCTGTGGGATGCCGGCGTATCGGTAGGGCATGCCGTGAGAAGCGTCAAGGAAGCCCTCTCCTATGCCTCGGAAGATTCCTCCATAAGGACAGCACTCATGGATTACCGTTTTATCTGCGGCAAATATTCCTTTCTTGAAGGAGCAAAGGATAACCTCGATAGATTTCTTTTCTATTCCGACGGGGACAGATTTATCGAGGAGAGGATCCGTGCCCTGCGGGACCGTCATAAAAAGCACGGGAGCGTCGTTTACCTTCTCGAGCCCAACATCAAAGAGGGGAAAGGAGGGCTGAGGGACCTTCACACCGTTCTGTGGACGCTCAAGGTAAAGTTCAAAGCATACACGCTCCGGGAAATGGTCACCAAGGGGGTGATAACCCAGCGGTCGGAGAAAAACCTCTATTACATCCTCGACAACCTGCTGAGAATCAGGAACCACATGCATTTTATCACCGGGAGAAAGACAGACATTGTTAACTTCGAACTCCAGGAGAGCCTTGCCGACTTCTGGGGATACAGGAAGCACGGCATATTTCTCGGCACAGAGCGATTCATGAGGTTCTACTACATTCTCGCCACGCTCTGCTGCCAGCTTACCGAGGAGATCATCGAAGAGGTGGAAAAATTTCTGCCTGACAGGGAGAAAAAAAGGTTCCTCATTCCTTTCAGGAAACGGCTGACGGATGGACATTTTTCCACATACAAGGGGAAACTGAACGTGAACAGCTCGAAATCCTTCATTCAATCCCCCGAACTCATCATGAGGATGTTCGGCATATCGCAGGAAACGGAGACCCCTCTTTCCGGCCAGGCAAAGCGGCGGATAAAAAAGGTGCTCAACGTGGTTGATGACACATTCAGGCGGGACCGGGACATAGCGGAGCAGTTTCTCGATATTTTCAGGAGGGGGAAAGAGCTGAGGCGGGTTCTCATGGAGATGAACGAATGCCGGTTCCTGGGGAGGTACATCCCTGAATTTTCCCACCTCTTTTTCAGGGTACAGCAGGACATATATCACCGCTTTACCGTTGACGTGCACTCGATCATGTCTGCGTCGGTCATGACGGAGATCGAGGAGAGAGCAAAGAGGAAGGAACCGCTCAGCGATGAGGAGGAGCACTTTTTCGATATCTGGAGAAACGTGCGTGACAAGCCCCTCTTCCTGCTGTCGGTTTTGTTTCACGACATCGGCAAGGGGCTGGGGCACGGCCACAGCAAGATAGGGGAGGCCCTGGGGGAGGGAGTGCTTGAAAGGCTCGGCTTTGGCGGTGATGAACTGGATGATTTCAAGTTCCTCGTCAGAAATCACCTCGAGATGGCGCACATTTCCCAGCGCCGTGATATGCATGATATAGAGATGATTCACAACTTCGCCATGAAAGTGGGGTCGGTAAAACGACTCGAGATGCTCTACCTTTTGACCTATTGCGACTTGAAGTCGGTGAGCGA
>WVXK01000100.1:16903-17280 GCA_011773515.1 Deltaproteobacteria bacterium | reverse complement strand
AGGGGTGCCCTTGCTGAATTTGATGAGCACGAAGTTGCACGTTTTCTCCAAAGTCTCCCGGAGAGATATTTTCTCTCGACACCGGAAGACAGGTTTTATGACCACTTTAAGCTTTTCTCCTCGTTTCAGGGAAAGCCGGTGGTTGATGTGAAAAACTATCCTGAAAAAAGGTATTCGGAGATGCTCGTTGTCTGCAGTGATTCCCACGGTCTCTTCTCCAAGATAACGGGCGTCATTGCAGGCCACAACGTAAACATTCTGGGAGCGAACGTGGCGACGTCGAACGAGAACGTTGCCCTCGATACCTTCCAGGTCAACTATCTCGGGGGTGCATTCCGGGACCCGACCAAGGTGACCAAACTCACGCAAGATTTAAA
>WVXK01000100.1:15421-16875 GCA_011773515.1 Deltaproteobacteria bacterium | reverse complement strand
TGAGGAAGGGAGATGATAAAATAGTAAAGTACAGGCCGACGAGAGTTCAGGTTGACAATGATACATCAAGGCATTACACCATAATCGACATATTCACATACGACAGGGTTGGTCTTCTTTACGACATAACCAGGACGATATCTCATCTGGGCTACGAAATTTACCTGTCGAAGATTGCAACCAAAGCGGATCAGGTAGCCGACGTTTTTTATATTTTCGAACACCCTTCCAGGAAGATTGATGACGAGGGGAAGGTAGAAGAGCTCCAGGATGCCATCTACAGGGCGATAGAAGAGGGCGCTTGACCGAAAGCGACGTCGACCGGAGGGAATGAGATGGAAAAAATCGTCACCGACTTCGTTCAATACCTGAAGATCGAGCGGGGGCTTGAAGAAAATACGGTCAAGGCCTATCTTGGTGATATTCTGGGTTTCCGGGCATACCTGGATAAAAAGGATAAAGGGCTTCTTTCGGCTGAACTCGATGACCTCTACGGATTCTTTGGCCAGATGAGGGAAAGGGGCAGGACCGCGAGTTCTGTCCTGCGGTGCATCTCATCGCTCAGGGGCTTATACAGGTTTCTCATCGAAAAAGGGGTGATCAAGGCCAACCCTTTCGATCTCGTGGAGTCTACGAGAAAAGGTTTGCAGTTGCCCGAGTTCTTGACGGTGAGCGAGGTGGGAGCCCTTCTGCAAGCCCCCGATAGCAGGACGATGTGGGGGAAAAGAGACAGGGCAATCCTCGAACTCCTGTATGCCACGGGTGGCCGGATTTCGGAAGTATTGAATCTCAAGCCGGAAGATATCAACCTCAGCGGCTCTTATCTCATTCTCTACGGCAAGAGGAAGAAAGAGCGCGTCGTTCCCTTCGGCGAGCCGGCAAGGGCTGCCCTCGAGGACTACATGGATCTCGTTCGACCCGTTCTGGTCCGGCAGACGGGGGAACAGCACCTGTTCTTGAACAGGTTTGGCAGAAAAATTTCCCGCCAGTGGGTGTGGAAGCGCCTGAGAGGCTATTCCATCCTGGCGGGCATAAAAAAGAGCATCTCACCACACGTGCTGAGACACTCTTTTGCAACCCACCTGTTGACCTACGGGGCCGATTTGAGGACCGTCCAGGTTTTGCTCGGCCATGCGGATATATCAACCACCCAGATATACACACATCTGAAATTTAAAGAGTTGAAGAAAGTTCATGAGAAGTACCATCCGAGAGGATAGGGTTTTATGGAGATCATCACTTCCCATGTGAATTCTGACTTCGATACCATTGCCTCCATGCTCGCCGTGAGCAAAATATATCCGAAGGCGTATATCGTACTGCCCGGTGCAAAAGAGGAATCGGTCAATGACTTTCTCTTGAAGTCAGCCATATATGCCTTCAAGATGAAAAACGCAAAAGATATCGTCCTGGACGATGTGGAAAAGGTAATCCTCGTGGATATCCGGAATTCT
>WVXK01000100.1:9840-15385 GCA_011773515.1 Deltaproteobacteria bacterium | reverse complement strand
ACCACGACGATTTTGGTCGAAATGCTCAGGGAGCGGGGAATGGAGATAACAGAGGATGAGGCCACGGTCATGATGCTCGGGATCTACGAGGACACGGGATTTTTGAGCTATGCCTCGACCACCGTGGAGGATTTCAGGGCGGCCACCTATCTGCTCGAGAAGGGGGCAAACCTCGCTATAGTAAGAGATATTCTCAGCAGGGACCTTACCGCCGAGCAGGTGTACCTCCTCTATGATCTCATCAACTCCTCTTCCGTTTTGACGATACACGGAGTCGATGTGGTAATTGCCGAGGCGAAAAGGGAGTTTTACGTGAAAGACATGGCGGTGGTGGTGCACAAAATGAGGGATATCCAGACCATCAACGTTTTGTTTGCTATTTGTCAGATGGGAGACAGGGTCCTTGTTATCGCAAGGAGCAGGAGGAGCGATGTAGATGCCGGAGCAGTGATGAGGGAGTTCGGTGGGGGAGGGCACTGGTATGCAGCCTCGGCGACTGTAAAGGAGATCACGTCGATCCAGGTGCGGGAAAAGATCATATCCCTGCTCTCCGAGAAAATTATCCCGAGGAAGACGGCCGCAGACATAATGGTCTCCCCCGTGAAGACGGTTCAGCACAAAACCTCTCTGGAGGAGGCCCACAACATACTGACCAGGTTCAACATCAATGCTATGCCGGTAACGAAAGGCGGAAAAATTGCGGGCATCATCACCAGGCAGATCGTCGAGAAGGCTCTTTACCATCACCTGGAATCGCTCAGCGTTGAAAATTACATGCTTACAGATTTTCAAAAGATTACGGCTGATGAAAGCATAGACAGAGTCCAGGATATCATCATCGGAACGAACCAGCGGCTTCTCCCCGTGGTGAGAAGGGGGGCCCTGGAGGGCGTCATCACCCGGACAGACCTCATTCGGTACCTGCACGATCTGAGGGAAGTGGGTGTTCTCGAGAAGGAGAAGGATACGGAGAGGTACTATTCGAGGAAGAAAATCATCACGAATCTCATGAGAGAGCGCCTTCCCGGAAGTGTCTTTTCGCTCTTGGAGAAGGTTGGGCAAACTGCCGAGAGGGCAGGGATGAAGGCTTTCGTCGTGGGAGGTTTTGTAAGGGACCTTCTCCTGCGTGAGGAAAACTTTGACGTCGACATCGTCATAGAGGGTAACGCGGTTGAGCTTTCCCACAAGCTATCAGAGGAGATCGAGTGCAGGGTGAGAAGCCACACGAAATTCGGGACTGCAGTGATCATCTTTCCCGATGGATTCAAGATGGATTTTGCAACAGCGAGGGTGGAGTACTACAAAGAGCCGGCTTCTCTCCCCGTGGTGGAATACAGCTCGATCAAGCATGACCTCTACAGGAGAGACTTTACGATAAACTCCCTTGCCATCAGTCTCAATCCTTCTCACTTTGGGGAGGTGATAGACTTCTTCGGCGGGCAGCGTGATCTCAAGGATGGGATCGTGAGGGTTTTGCACAACTTGAGCTTCGTGGAAGACCCGACCAGAATACTCAGGGCAATAAGGTTTGAAAAGAGATTTTCATTCAAAATAGGCAAGCAAACGCTCCTCCTTATCAAAAACGCCATCAAGCTCGACCTTCTGGAGAAACTTCCGAGGACCAGGGTGTATGCCGACCTGGAGCTCATCCTGAAGGAAGATAAGGTAATCGAGATAATAGAGGAGATGGGCAAGCTCAAGATCGGGCCGGCGATACACAAGAAAATGAGATTCGACAGGGAAAGTATCGCTCTTTTCAGGGAAATGCGGGAGGTCTCTGTCTGGTTCAATCTTCTATACCTCGAAACGCGTTACGAGATATGGATTTGCTATCTCCTGGTGTTGTTCGATCCGCTCCTGAAGGAAGAGGCTCTCTCCCTGGCGAGGTCGAAGGGGATACGGAAAAGGGTTCTCGACATTCTCCGGATAACCAAGGAGGAAGCTGAGAAGGTAATCTACCGCCTGCTGACAACGAGGACCATATCCAAGAAATTGATCTTCGATCTTCTATCCCCCCTTCCGGTTGAAACCATCCTCTACATAATGGCCAAGGCAAAGAGCGAAGATATAAGGAGGTATATTTCTCTGTATTTCACCAGGCTGAAAAACATAAAGATAAGCCTTTCCGGCCACGACCTGATCGGGCTCGGACTCAAGCCCGGGCCTTTGTTCAAGAAGATTTTCAATGATGTTCACGAGAAAAAACTTGTAGGGGAGCTGACTACGCACGCACAGGAGATCGAATACGTAAAGAGCAGGTACGTGGATGATTTTCCCACCAAGGAGACGGGGTAAATTGGAAGAGATAATCAGGAAAGTGGCAATTTATGCGATACCCCTTCTGGTGGCGATCACTTTTCACGAGGTCGCACATGGATACGTCGCGGATAAGCTCGGCGACCCCACGGCCAGGCTTCACGGCAGGCTCAACCTCAACCCCCTGAAACACATCGACCTCTTCGGTACCATTCTCGTTCCCCTCTTTCTCATACTGTCCAAGTCACCGGTTCTTTTCGGATACGCCAAGCCCGTTCCCGTTAACGTTCTGAACCTGCGGGATCCTCGCCGGGGTATGGTCTATGTTTCGGCTGCCGGCCCGGGAACGAACATTGCTCTTGCCCTTTTATCCGGCATTGGCTTCAGGCTCATCAAATTCCTCTCTCCCGGGAGCGTTGCGACCGTCATGAGAGAAGGCCTGCACGCCGCTCCTTCCGGCGGCTGGCAGGTATTTCTCGTTCCCATCGTCATCATGCTCATCGTTTCGACGCAATTTAACATTCTCCTGGCCCTTTTCAACCTGATTCCGATACCGCCCCTTGACGGGGGGAGGATTGTGACCGGTATGCTTCCCGACGACATGGCCGAATCTTTTGCCAGGATTGAACGATATGGAATGTTTATCCTAATAGGGCTACTCTTTTTGAACCCATTTGGTATAATTAGCCGATTTCTGGGATCGGGAATTCATATCCTGAGCTCCCTGTTTTTGGGGAGCTAGGTTCAGGAGGACGGTTATTTGAGCAAGAAAATCGTTCTTTCCGGCATGAGGCCCACGGGGAAACTCCACCTGGGGAACTATTTCGGGGCAACCGTCAACTGGGTAGAACTCCAGGAAAGGGGTGATACGGACTGCTTCTACTTCGTTGCGGACTGGCATTCCCTCACCACCGATTACGATTCGACGGAGGAAATAGCGGGGAACATCAAAGAGATGGTTGCAGACTGGCTGGCCTGTGGCATCGACCCGGAAAAGTCGACGATTTTCATCCAGTCGGCGGTCAAGGAGCATGCGGAACTCAATTTGATACTCTCCATGATAACGCCGCTTCCCTGGCTGGAGAGAAATCCGACGTATAAGGAGCAGATGAGGGAACAGGAAACAAGGGACCTGCACACCTACGGCTTTCTCGGGTATCCCGTCCTTCAGGCGGCTGACATAATCATGTACAAGGCAAATCTCGTCCCGGTGGGGATCGACCAGGTGCCCCACGTGGAGCTCACAAGGGAGATAGCAAGGAGGTTCAACCACTTTTACGGGGAGGTGTTCCCACTCCCGGAGCCATACCTCACGGAGACGCCGAAACTGCTCGGTATCGATAACAGGAAGATGAGCAAGAGTTACGACAATGCCATATACCTTTCCGATAGCGAGGAAGAACTCAATTCGAAGGTTATGGAAATGATCACCGACCCTCAGCGGAAAAGGAGAAGTGACCCCGGCAATCCTGAAATCTGCAATGTTTTCTCTTTCCACAAAATGTTCTCGGAAGACGAGACGGTCCAGAGAATCAGAAGAGAGTGTCAAACGGCCGAGATAGGGTGCGTTGAATGCAAGAGGATAATGGCAGAGGGGCTGAATAGGTTCATCACGCCGATACGGGATAAGAGGAGTGAAATCCTCAAAAACGAGTCTTTGTTGAATATCGTTTTCGACAGAGGGTCGAAAAGGGCCGGGGAAAGAGCCGTTCTGACCATGAGGGAGACCAGGGAGGCGATAGGGATTTGAATGAAAAACCGGAAAATGTTCTTTTCTCACTTCCCCTGTTGAAATTCGATGGGCCCCTCGACCTTTTGCTTCACCTGGTGAGAAAAAACCAGCTGGACATCAGTGATATCCCCATTGCCGAACTGACGGCACAGTACCTTGAATACCTCGATCTGATGCGGACCCTCAACGTTGAAATGGCGAGCGAATTCCTCGTGATGGCCTCAACGCTCATATACATCAAATCCCGCGCGCTCCTTCCGAGGCATGAGGGCATCGATGACGAACCTGATCCTGAGGACATGAAGCGGGAGCTTTCCAGGAGGTTGATGGAATACGAAAAGTACAAGGAAGCGGCATCCCGGCTCGCAGAAGGGCCGGTTTTAAACCGGGATGTTTTCAAGAGAATGGAGACACCGGGGCACGATTCTCTCTCGTCGGGATCGCTTGAATTGATAGAAGTGAGCTTCGCCGATCTCCTCACTGCCTTCAAACGGGTATTGGACAGGGTGGGGGGAGATTTGACCCATGACATTTCGATTGACAGGCTCAGCATTTCCGATGCGATGACGTTTTTGGTCGACAGGCTCACCCGGTCGCCCGTCCTTACTTTCAGTGAGGTGATGGATGAGGTGATGACCAAATCCGAGGCGGTGTCATTTTTTCTCGCTCTGCTCGAACTCGCAAAGATCGGAACCATCGGTCTCTATCAGGCGGGTCCGTTCGAGGAGATCACGCTGGTGGCAAAAGCCCTGGATTGAATGGGGAAGGGGAACAATGGGGGAGCAGGGGGAAATGATAAAGAGGGAAGGGAAAAACGGGCCGGTCAGGCGGCTGTCATCCATCATCGAGTCCATGTTGCTCGTATCGCCTACCCCATTGACGGAGGAAAGGGCCAGAAAGGTCCTCCCCCATTACGACAAACAGTCCTTCGATGAGGCCATCATGGCTCTTCAGAATAAGTACAGCGGTGAGTCCGGCATTCTCCTGGAGAGGGTTGCGGGAGGATACCAGTTGAGGACCAATCCGGCCAATCAGGATTACGTAAGGGCTCTCCTGGAGTCAAGGCCCCCGAGGCTGTCGCGGGCTTCTCTTGAAACTGTTTCGATAATTGCCTACAAACAGCCGATCACGCGGGCTGAAATCGAGGATATCAGGGGGGTTGATTCTCAGGGGGCCATAAAAACCCTGATGGAGAGACGGCTCATCAAGGTGGTGGGGAAAAAGGAAGTGCCGGGCAGACCCTTTCTCTTTGGGACGACAAAAGAGTTTCTCGAGCTTTTCGGGCTCGAGAGCCTCTCGGTCCTCCCGTCGATATCCGAGCTGGAAGAAATTCTCGGCTCTCGCGGTGAAGACGTGGCGCCGGGAAGTGCAGGTGACGAGAATGAGCCCGGAAGGGTGCATGAAGGTGATGGCGAAAGTACGGATTAACCGGTATCTCGCCCAGTCAGCGGGGCTGTCGAAGAGAAAGGCCGACGAGGCGATCGCCGAGGGAAGGGTTTCCTTGAACGGCAGGGTCATGTTTGACAAGGGAAAGCATTTAGACCCCGAGATGGACGA
>WVXK01000100.1:8401-9690 GCA_011773515.1 Deltaproteobacteria bacterium | reverse complement strand
CGGTGTGGATATAGATGGCCGAAAAACGGCCCCGGGAAAGTTTTCTCTATCGGAGGTAAGAAAGGATAAATCGTGGATCGTAGTGAAAATATCTGAAGGGCGTTACCGCCAGATCAGGAAAATGTTCGCAAAAGTCGGCCACCCTGTTTTGAGGCTCACGAGAGTTGGCTTCGCGGGTCTTTCCCTGAAGGACCTCTCGCCCGGCGAATGGAGATTTCTGACAAAAAGGGAGATTGGAATCCTGAAAAAATATGGAGAGGGGAAAAAATCGTAAAACAGGATCAACGAGCAGAACAAGCCCGGGTGATGAGATTACGGGGCAATCACGATTTTTTTGGGGGACAGAATGCATGGTGAGACCATCGTACAGTGCAGCATTTTTCGAGCCTGCGGCCCGGGCAACATTTTGAAATATTGTTTTAGAATTGTTCGAAAATATGCTTGACAACCCGATAACATTGTTTTACTATCTTTTTCAAATCGGGCGATCTCATGTTTCATACACTTTTCTGGGAGGAAAAGGTAGCCAATAGATCAATTTTCCATGGAGGGGGGGTGATAGCGAGAAAGATTTCTTTGTTTTTTTGTGTTTCACGGTTTCACAAGGTGATTTTCTGAACACCAAAATAGTGGAGGAGGTGTTGTATGGCAGAGAAAGTAAATCGTTGGAAATTTGTCGGGGCGGCGCTGGTGATGCAGATGTGCCTGGGAGTTCTCTATTCATGGTCGGTTTTCCGCCCGGCGCTTGCGTACCTCAACAACTGGGACAAAGGAACAACCGTTGCTCCGTATCGGTATTCCCTACTTTTCTTCACCGTGGCGATGATTATCGCCGGCATCTGGCAGGATAAGAAGGGACCGAAAATCGTTGGTGCTTTTGGAGGAATTCTCCTGGGTACTGGATGCCTGCTGTCGGCATTTCTGTACAAGAATGCTATGGGTCTGAACTTTGCCTACGGGATCATTGGGGGTCTTGGAGTCGGATTTGCCTATGTTACTCCCATCGCCACCTGCATCAAGTGGTTCCCCGACAAGAGGGGGATGATCACCGGTCTGGCCGTTATGGGATTTGGAGCGGGATCGATGATATTCGCGCCGCTTATCGAGAGACTCGTTGCCTTCCAGGATGGCATGGATATGGCGGTTCTCTCGGGTAATATCTTCAAGACCTTTTTGATCATGTCGATCACCTTCTACATCTTCGTCATCGGTTCTGCCATGGTTTACGCGGTTCCGCCCGCCGGATACAAGCCGGAAGGCTGGGAACCCCCGGCCCCTGCTCCTGGGGT
>WVXK01000100.1:5923-8359 GCA_011773515.1 Deltaproteobacteria bacterium | reverse complement strand
GCCGTTGGGCAGGTCGCGATCGGGCAGGCAAAACCGATCGTCAAGGAGCTTGCCGGTGCTACTGCGGTTATGACGGGAGGAACAGCGCTAGGGATCATGTCGATATTCAACGGGGTGGGGCGTCTCGCCTGGGGTGCCACATCGGATAAGATCGGGCGAAAGGGGGCGTATATCGGCTTGCTTGCCTTCTACATAGTCGCCTGCCTCTTCCTGCTCAGGAACGCCACGAACTTCTGGCAGGTGCTGATCGGCCTCTGCGCCGTCGGCTTCTCCTACGGTGGAAACTTCGCCCTTCAGCCGTCGATAACAGCGGACTTCTGGGGCACGAAGAACCTGGGCGCGAACTACGGCCTCGTGTTCACCGCATGGGGCGTGGCCGGCTTCACCGTACCCAAGTACTTCGCGGGGGTCGTGCAGGCTGCGAAGGATGCGGGTAACGTGGCTGCCGGCTACAACAAGACCTACTTCTCGTTGGCCCTTTTCTGCGTTATTGCCATCGTGTGCGTGGTCTTGCTCAGGAGACCGAAACACGATTAATGGTCGAATGTCCGGGCGGCGGCCTTTCAGGCTGCCGCCTTTTTTTTTGCAAGGAACCGAACCTGCAGTTTCCCTGCCAGTCAATATACGCCGATGCTGATACAGATTTTCTTTCCTTGACAAAAACGCTGCGCGGGGGATATAGTAGTCAGGTTAAAAATAATCATTGACGCGGGGTGGAGCAGTCTGGTAGCTCGTCGGGCTCATAACCCGAAGGTCGTAGGTTCGAATCCTACCCCCGCTACCAGAAAAACAGAGAGCCGGAGATGGAAATTCACGGCTCTTTTTTTTTTTAAAAAAATAACTTTTCTTAACAACTCTTCTGTCAAACATCAATCAGAGAAGATCGAAAAAACGCGATTGACAGAAGATTTCATTTCGTTGTAACTACTATGATAATAAATAATGTGAAATAATATTGACAAAAAGGGTAAAATATTTCTTAATTTACAGGAAATTGGCGAGGCCAAGACAAAAAAACTATTTGAAACAAAGAGTTTGTAATTGTTAAGGAAAGGGCATGTTATTTGATATGACTCGGAGAGAGAATCAAAGCAAAAATGTGGAATGAAACGGAAATAAAAAAGATCGTCAACGATTATTACGTTGACTTCCCGCCCGAGATGGATGAGGGGGAGCTTTCCAGCCTTGGAGCCCATGTCAATGCCCTGTTGAAATACCCACTGTTTCTCACTTTCACCAATGAGGAGGAATTTTATTCGAATTTTTCAAGCTACCTGATTGGAATTGTTCCTCAGGTCTCGGGAGTTATCACATTTACGTTCAATGATCTCAGCGGGGACTACCTGCTTCACGCCGGGGGCTCTGTTGAGACTGACGGCATTCCATCACCCTATGGCGAATACTTGCCCCTCAAGGTGGTCCAATCAGCCAAAAAACCGCTCATGTTCGTCAGTGGTAAACATGCTGTTGTTGACCAGGTGCTCGAAGATCTGAAAACGAGCTCATTTGCCGTATATCCGCTCAGAGTTGACAATGTGTTCAAGGGCGCCATTGGTTTCATAGCAAGAGGCGGCCACGTTTTCACGCCACTTGAGATCAAGATTTTGTGGAATCTGTCATTTTATGGAGATCTGTTCTCAAAGATTGCCGAGAGCAAAAAAAACCTCCTTTACTATGCCTTCTACGACCCCCTCACCTCACTCTTCAACAGAAGAATATTTCACGAGAGGATTGAACAGGAAATCCTGAAGTCGAGGAGGACAGGTAAAGCCCTCACGGTTCTTTTAACGGATCTTGATAATTTCAAGGCCTATAACGAGCGCTACAAAAGCACATTCGGTGATCTAGCCCTCCAGGAGGTGTCAGACATTCTGAAAGATTCGATCAGGGAAGTTGATACCGTGGCGAGGATCGGGTCGGATGAGTTCGGCCTCATTCTTCCCGGCACCGGTTCGAACGAATCCCTGGTTGTTGCGGAGAGAATTCTGGGAAACGTTGCAGGCCACACGTTCAATGATGACATGTACCAGAGAAATCAGAAGATGACGGTGAGTATCGGCTTGGCGGCATACCCCCAGGATGCCTACGACGGAAAAGACCTTTTACAAAAGGCGGAGTCTGCGCTCAATGCTTCCCAAAGGCTGGGAGGAAACCGCATCGTCAGCAATGAGGATCTTATTCTTTTGCAAATTGGGTCAGAGCCGATTGAACGGGAGATACAACCGCAGAGCCTCTTTGAGGCAGTGCGGACCGTCTTTAACTTCGAGAAGTTCATGTCCGTGCTGCTGCAGATCTCAATGGATGGTGTTTCAGCCGACAGGGGTTCTTTCTTTGTCAAGGATTTCGAGGAGCCGGAATATATCCTTCTCGTTAAAAAGGGCTTCAGCACCGATGGAAACGACACGGAAAAGAAAGTATACGGTGGTGAGATCATCA
>WVXK01000100.1:5016-5902 GCA_011773515.1 Deltaproteobacteria bacterium | reverse complement strand
GGGGAATACCTCAAGAAAGAGGGTTTTTACAATGATTCATTCATATCCATTCCATTGAAGAGCAACGGCGATGTTATCGGGGTTCTGAGCTTTTCCAACAAGAGAGGGGGAGGGAAATTCAGCGAGGAGGACATCGAAAAAATCGACCCCATGGTCTCCAGCGTTGCCCATGTCCTGGAGGGAGGCCTGCAGTTCAAAAGGAGCCTCAGGTCCTTCGGCGAGATATCGGTTTCCGCCATGTCCAAGGCCTTCGAAGTGAAATATCCCTTCTTCAGAAATCACTCCAGTGAGGTCGCAAGTCTCTGTGTCGAACTTGGGAAGAAGATCGGTCTTGATGCGAAACAGATCGAACAGCTTCGAACCGCGGGGCTGGTACATGACGTCGGCATGATATGCGTTCCCTCGCTGATAATGAACAAGAAGGAGACCCTGGAAGAGAGCGAAAAGCACTTTGTGAGGAAACACCCTTACATCGGGTGGAAAATGCTCGAAAGCGTCCCTGAGTTTGACGATATACGCAGTATCGTTCTGTATCACCACGAGAGAGCCGATGGAAGCGGGTATCCCTTCGGGCTCAAAGCCAATGAGATACCCATACAGGCAGCCGTGCTCGCAATAGCGGAGTTTTTTGCCTCGGTAACTTCCCCCCGGCCGTTCAGGGATGCAAAGTCCGCGGAAGAGGCGGTAAAGCTCCTGCGGGAATCTGAAGGCAGCTACTTTGAAAACCATCTCGTGGAGAACCTGATCACGCTGGTTCAGTAGAGCGGGGGCCGAATCGGGGGCTTTTTTCTTTCATCTATCGAGACAGGATATTTCACAACATTTCCGATCTTTCAGATTCTTTGCGCTATAATTGAAACATAATTCTTTGCCCGCATATCTAAGA
>WVXK01000100.1:4460-4886 GCA_011773515.1 Deltaproteobacteria bacterium | reverse complement strand
GCTGACGATTACGCGGGGCAAATTGAAAGGAAAAAAGAATACCGTCCCTTTCTCCAGCATCAGGAAGGTCTATCACAGAATTTATGGCCAGGAGGACAACTTCATCGTCGATCAAAGAGGCAACAACAGCGGCGGGCAGTCTTCTCTGTCTATAGTTTTTCTCGATATCACAGACATGCCCAATGAAACGATTTACATGGAGAGCTACGAGAGGGCCGGCAAGGCCACGAAAGAGGCAAGGCAGATTATTTCGAGAATACAGGGGATAGTCGATGAGATCGCCCACTTTATCTGGAAACCCGTGGTTATCGAATGCAAGGAGATCGGTTTCTTCGTTGACATGGAAAAGAGGCTGATGCTCTTTCGCGGGCAATCTATTCCCCTGAGCAATATATGGCTGGTCCAGACCGTAGAGACGGACAGGGG
>WVXK01000100.1:0-4370 GCA_011773515.1 Deltaproteobacteria bacterium | reverse complement strand
CCATATCAGGAAAAATTCGACGCCCCGAACAAAAAAGATAAGGCCCGCATGCTCGTGAAAAGGTTGCTGACGGACGGGAAGGAGAAGGGTAATGGAAAGGTACTGGAAGCAAAGGGAGGTTGAACGGGTTTTCCAGAACAGCATATTTTCCGTCTATCACAAAAAGTATCACCTCCATCCGCGAGACGCGGAGGGAACCTTCGCAACCATCGATACGTGCGACTGGGTCAACGTCATTCCCGTTACCGATGATGGGGACATCATCCTCATAAAACAGTTCCGTCACGGAATCGAAGGGACGACGGTCGAGATACCCGGCGGCGGGATAGACGCTGGTGATGGTGGCCCGCTCGCCGCGGCGAAAAGGGAACTGGAAGAGGAAACGGGGTTCAGGGCCCGAAGATGGGATCATCTGGGCTGCGTAACCCCAAACCCCGCAATACTCAACAATTACTGCCACACCTATCTGGCGAGAGGCCTGGAGGGTGGCGGCAAGAAATCAGCTGATCAAATGGAGTACATAGAAGTATTTCAGGCCAGCTCTTCCGATGTAAAAAAAATGCTCCTGGATGGCACGATATCTCATGCCCTCGTCCTCGCGGCATTCGGCCACTACTTTCTCCGCGGATACGAACTCTGATATCACAACTTTTCTTTCACAAACTTCACAATCCCCCGTCCCAAGCACAGGTCTAAAACCGAACCATCCTGTAACCAGGAGACATGATCTGTGTTTCATGGTTTAGAAGGAAAAAGGTGTGAATGCGCATGTTATCAACTTTAAACGATATCCTGAATTTGTATGAAAGCCATTTCGTCGAACAGGAAAACGAAAAGGAGAAATAAGATGGCAAGACATCTGATCATATTCCTTCTTGTTCTGGTCATGTTTTTTCCAGGGCCCGCAATCGGAGACACGGGAAAGGAGCTTTTTTATTCCGGAACTGATGCGGTACTCCGGGTTCGGGAGGCGAGGGGCACAGCGCTGTTCAATGCGGGTTCTGAAAGGCGATGGGAAGATGTGTACGAAAATATGCCGTTGACTGATGGATACGGTATTTTCACGGGAGAAAGTGGGTTTGTCGATGTGGAGGTCGATTCGGAGACGTTTATTCGTATGGCAGAGGGCACGGAAATATACCTGAGCTCGGTTCGCGATGGACGGGTGATAATCAGATACGTGGAGGGCAGCATCTATGTGAGCCGGCTCTCTGATGGGGTTCAGGGGCACATTATTTTTGAACTCGGTATCCATGGCACGATTCGTTTTTCCGGTCAGGGAGCGTTGAGGATCGACGAAGAGCCAGGCGGAGCAGTAACGGTGGCGGTCAGAGAAGGAAGCGGTACCATCGTGACCCGGGAAGAAGAATTTCTTGTCCTTGAGGGGGGGATGGCGCGCTTTGGTAACGTCCTGGAGCTTGCCAGGGCATTTGAAAAAGATTCCTGGGATGACTTCAACGAGAAGAGGGACAACGAGGTGCTGGCCTATGCCGGAGGGAGGTACATCGAGGATTATGTTCCCGGGAGACACGATGTCGACCGCCATGGAGAATGGGTTGATGTGCCCGTGTATGGAAGGGCCTGGCGGCCCTATGTGGTGGCCTCCGGATGGTCCCCCTTCTTCTACGGAAGGTGGGTGTTCCTCTCCCCTTTCGGATGGACCTGGATTTCCTATGAACCGTGGGGGTGGATAACGTACCACTACGGCAGCTGGGTAACGACCACCCGGTACGGGTGGGTGTGGGTCCCTTCGGTGAACTACAGGGTCTGGTATCCTGCGAGGGCAAGGATTATAGTGGAAAGGGAGAGCGTTCGGTGGGTTCCCCTGCGCCCCGGTGAGCGGTTCGACACAAACCATTCGGTCTGGCATGACAGAAATTACGAGAGGACCATAAACAGGAGAACAACTTTTTCAAAACCGGTTGTGGTCAAAAAAAGGGACCTTTTCGTCGTCAAGGCTTACGCCCCCATTCTGCATGGCAAGGATAAGAGAAAACTGCTCGGCCGGGAAAGGAAGGATGACAGCAGGGCGATCCGGGGGAGAAGGAACAGAAAGTTTGTTGGCCAGGGAATAGGTGAAGATACACGGAGAAATAGAGGTGATTTAAGGAGGCCGATAGGGGTTTCGAGGGCCATGAAAGTCAAGGTGAGGCAGGAAACAGGCTTCGTGAGAGCAAAGGAGGTCAGGCGGGATAAAGTCGGAATGAATGTTTTTGGCAAGCCGGTATTCCGGGGACAGGAAGCCGAGAAGAAGACAAAAAGGGAAAAGAATGTATCGAACCGTAGAGTGGGGAAAAAGGAGAGAGGGATGCCCGGCCGTAGCGAAAATAGTGTTGTAAAAACACGGAAGGGCCCCCGCGATCGTGCTGGGCATTCGGGTAGCCGTAAAATGAGGGATATACGCGTTAAGGGGGGCAAAAAAGAGCCCTCATTTAAAAGTTTGCGAATGGCGCGGGACAGATGAGGTTGAAAACTGAACCATGATACGGGTCTGGACATATGCAGGTTATCGTGATGATGAAAGACCGGTTAAGTTCGAATTGAACGGGGTGGAGCACGAGATAGCTTCTATACTGGATCGGTGGTACGGCCAGGACGCGGATTTTTTCAAAGTGAGGACGCAGGCGGGCAGGATATATATCCTGCGTCACGACAGGTTCGATGGAATCTGGGATATCGAGTCGGTGGTCAATTGATGAGACGGCGGGGAACAGGGAAAACCGCCAGTCCGGTTAGTCGCCGGGCAGCTCACGCAATGGGTTAGGGAACAGGATCTACTGAACGGAGCTTTTTCCCGATGGCTCGGGAGCCTCTTTGATTTCCCCGTGGGTTTTTTCGTACTTGTTCACGTTGTCCACGAGAGCCCTGATGATCCTTTTTAAGTGACCGGGGCTCGTTATTATTCTCGAGGTGACGATTCCTTCAGGGGGAAACGTGTTGAGAAAATCGATGACAAACTCCTCTCTCGTGTGGGTAACGACCATGGAATTCGAATAAACGCCCTTTAGTATGTCGTCGGTTATCTTGATGTTCAGGCCCGGCTTTTTCTTTTCCATACGATCCTCCTCAGATCAGAGTATGTTGGCCTTCGTCGTTGCTCCCCGAAAAAACGGTCGCGGCGTCCTCCCCGACGGGCATACCGGGTGAGAAAAGAAAGAGAAATTTATCGTTCGATGTAGAGAGCGAGTGTTCCGGCTTTGTTCCATTTTTCATAGATGAGTTTAAATGGCGCCCGCAAATATTCAGAGTATCCGTTATGAAAAACGAGTGACTCCCTGCCGGTGTCATAACCGACGGCAACTATGTACCGGGGAGACGCTATTCTATCGCCGAGATCGAGAAAGAGTATGACGGGATTACCTTCCGAAACGGCTTTGAGGATGTCACAGAGAGTGCTCTTTTCCACTCGCGCGGAGGGAAAGAAGCGCAGGGCAAACTGCGCCATCCCGTTTAGGTGGACCTCCCCGATCGTTTTTCCCGTCAGTCCGGCCGTGGTTTTTTCAAGGGAGATGTTTTTTCCGTGGTAATTGAGGATCATGGTCAAGGCCGCTGGCGCCGAACCGAAAGCTGCCTGAAAAAGGGGCTTGACTTCCAAAGATACGGTAGGGGGAATTTCCCTTTCGCAATCTTTAATATCCACGTTTACGTGAGAGCACGGGGAAGATAGCGCAATCAGCGACACAAGCAATAGGAGTGAAAAATTCCTGATATGCCATCCCTCAAATAGGAATCGATCGTTGTCACTTCTAACAGAGTTAATGTTAATTGATTATTGCGGATAGAGCGGGGCGGGTCAAGGGGAAAGGGTGGTTTTGCCTACTCCCATATCAGGATGGGGAAATCCCCCGGGCTTGACTTGGTTGGCTGTTTGCCCTATGAAATGAATGTGGCAGCTAGCGCTGTTTTTCGGTTGTCTCTTTCTTGTCAGCCGGAGAAAGGGGTAACCCTTAAATACGGGGAGGTGGTAGCATGAAAAGTTACAGGAAGGAATTATGGTTCAACGTGCCGTCCCGCCGCGCCTTCGTCAACATAACCGGGCAGGTCGATGAGTGCATCCGCGAAAGCGGGGTCAAAGAGGGTTTCTGCCTCGTAAACGCCATGCACATAACAGCCAGTGTATTCATCAACGACGATGAGTCGGGGCTCCACTTCGATTTTGAAAAATGGCTCGAAGGGCTCGCTCCCCACGAACCGATATCCCGCTACCGGCATAATCTTACCGGGGAGGATAACGGCGATGCCCATCTGAAAAGGACCATCATGGGGAGGGAAGTGGTCGTTGCAATTACCGGTGGGAAGCTCGATTTCGGGCCGTGGGAGCAGATCTTCTACGGCGAGTTCGATGGCGGGAGGAGGAAGAGGGCGCTGGT
>WVXK01000099.1:35193-45603 GCA_011773515.1 Deltaproteobacteria bacterium | reverse complement strand
GGCGATCTCGGGCAGGCAGAGCCGATTACCGTGCACAATCTCTCAAAAGAGATGCTGCGGCTTTTTGACAACCCGGGTCTCGAGAATGACCTGAGAAATTTCGGCCCCGCCTTCGCGAAAAAATACGACGTCAACCGGTTAGCGGATGCGATTTTGCAGATTTACCATGATAAACTGAACGGAAAGTGGGATTAAAACGTCAGCGGTGGCACGATCCGCTCCCAGGGGCGGCCGGAGCACACGGCGGCCTGCACCCTTTGCGGGGAAGCCCTCCGCATCGAGACTGTCGATCTATGAAGGGTGAAAATATTCTCGTCATACGGCATGCGAGCCTGGGACCTCCCCACCTACCTATCGAGGACGGTTCGCCACTCGACGATTTCAGCGGAAGAGTATTACCGAAGGCGACGGCGGGCACGGTGGCACCACGTGACGGTTCGCCCCCTCTACACCTTCCTCTACCGGTATTTCATTCGCCTCGGGTTTCTCGACGGGGTGCAGGGGTTCGTGATCTCATGTATGGGAGGGCTCGGGACGTTCATAAAGTACACACGGCTGCTGGAGTTGCAAAGATTTCAACCTTCGGGGGAAGACCTATAAATATCATCGGGTGCTCGTTTTTTTCTTGATGAGATTCAGCGATTTATTAGATGGAGGATCAAAGGTTTATCTGTTTCTCTTACCCTTAAAATATTAAAAATATAACCATCCGTTTTGACCAAGTTAGGGGTATATTATTAAGCGAGGGCAAATCTGATTTATTATCGTTGGTACTCATAGGAAAACATCTGGAAAAATGGTCTAATACGGGAGATTTGTACGATTTTCCACGTTGAATTCCTGGAAATATATGAATACACTTAAGATATTTGTAATTCACACTGGGAGGATTTCGTGGTCAGATTCGGAATAGTTGGATGCGGGAGGATAGGACAGAGGCACGCAGAGCATATAAAAAGACTAGCAATATTACATGCGGTATGCGACATCAGGGAACATCCCGCGAAAACCTTTTCAAGCGAGTACGGGTGCAGATATTACCTGCACCTTGAGGATATGCTTAAGAGTGAGAAAGAAATAGATGTCATATCAGTTTGCACTCCGAACGGACTTCACGCAGAGCACACGATAGAATCTTTGAGGTCGGGAAAACACGTGCTGTGTGAAAAACCTATGGCCCTCACCGCGAGGGATTGTGAAAAGATGATAAAGGAAGCTGAGGAATCGAACAGAAAGTTATTTGTGGTGAAACAGAACAGGTACAATCCTCCCGTTCAGATACTCAAAAAACTTATAGACGAAAAAATTATTGGAAAGATATTCAGTGTACAGGTGAACTGTTTCTGGAACAGGAATGATGAATATTACCGCAGTTCCGAGTGGAAAGGAACAACCACTTTAGACGGAGGAACTCTTTTTACACAGTTCAGTCACTTCATCGACCTTCTCTACTGGTTATTCGGAGATGTGAAGAGGACATATGCCTTCACAAAGAACTATCTTCATGAGGGCATTATTGATTTCGAGGATACAGGAACAATTATCCTCGAAATGTTCGAGGGTATTATCGGAACTATACACTACACCGTTAATAGCTACGAGAAAAACATGGAAGGGTCAATAACGGTTTTCGGTGAGAGGGGAACAGTGAAGATAGGGGGACAGTATCTGAACGTCCTCGAATATCAAAATATTGATGGATACAAGATTAAAAACATTCCTGAGTCGAGACCTCCAAATGAGTACGGGTTTTACAGGGGATCCATGTCCAACCATGACAAAGTCATCCAGAATGTGATCGACGTGCTCGGTAATAACGGAACGATTGAAGCTTCGGGTTTTGACGGCTTGAAAACCGTCCAGATAATAGAAAAAATTTATCATTCTGCGAGAATAGGCAATGAGTAATAAACCCGTAATCAAGAAAATCCAGATACGAGATGTCTCATTTGGAAAAAACGTTGTGATAATCGAGCCGGTAAACCTCTATGAATGCACCATCGGAGATAGCTGTTTTATAGGTCCATTCGTTGAAATCCAGAAAGGGGTGGTGGTGGGGAAGAATACGAAAATTCAATCCCACTCATTTGTTTGCGAGCTGGTGAAAATTGGAGAGAACTGTTTCATCTCCCATGGTGTTATGTTCATAAATGACCCCTTCAAAGAGGGAGGTCCGGCAGGAGGAAACCGTAATCTTTGGAAAAAGACTACTATTGGAAATAACGTTTCCATCGGAACCAATGCAACTATTTTACCTGTGATGATATGTGACGAGGTGGTGATCGGTGCTGGGTCCGTTGTTACCAGAGATATATCTGAACCCGGCGTATTTGCCGGAAATCCCGCAAGAAAAATACGAGATAAGTGACATATTTTTCAAAGATGATCAAGTTTTTAGATCTGAGAAAGCAGTACGAGGCGATCAAAGGGGAAATATCCGGTGCGATAACCGATGTTATTCGAGATTCCGCATTCGTGGGGGGGAAGTATGTCAACAAGTTTGAGGAAGAGTTTGCTCAATATCACCAGGTAAAACACTGTATCGGAGTGGGAAACGGCACAGATGCACTCGAGATTCTGATCGAATCACTTAACATCCCCAAGGGTTCAGAAATAATCGTTCCTGCAAACACATTCATCGCGACGGCTGAGGCAGTTACCCGCGCAGGCCACAAAGTAGTCTTCTGTGATTGTAACCCTGATAACCATACGATCTCCATTGAAGATGTGAAAAAGAGAATTACAGGAAATACCAGGGCAATCATCGCTGTTCATCTATACGGTCATCCATGTGATATGGAACCCCTCCTCATGATCGCAGAAACAAATCAACTAATCGTTATCGAAGATTGCGCCCAGTCCCATGGTGCGGAATACAAAGGGAAGAAGGTAAGCACCTTCGGAATCGGGGGAATATTCAGCTTTTATCCCGGGAAGAACCTCGGTGCATATGGCGACGGAGGAGCTATCGCCACAAATGATGATGATATCGCACTAAAGTGTAGAATGATTTCAAATCATGGGAGATTAGACAAGTTTGCCCACCAGTTTGAGGGGAGAAACTCACGACTCGATGGCTTACAGGCAGCGATTCTTTCTGTGAAATTGAAACATCTCGATAAGTGGATAGAAACAAGACGTGAAATCGCAAAACGCTATGTGAATGAATTGAGCGCTATAGGAGACGTTAAATTACCGATAGAGGAAACGTGGGCAAAACACGTTTATCACCTGTTTGTGATAATCACACAGAAGAGAAATATGCTGAGGAAATATCTGGAGGAAAAAGGTGTTCAAACGGGCATTCATTATCCGGAGAGTTTGCCGAAGCTTCCCGCCTATAGATATTGTGGACAATCTCATGAAGAAATGTGGGCAAATAGACTCGACTCCCAATTGATGAGCCTTCCCATCGGAGACCACCTTGAACCGGATGATATCAAGTTCATCACCAGTGAGGTTGCTTTTTTTTATGAACATACTCTTGATAACAAAAATCAGATATCACAGGATGGCGAAACACAAAATTAGGGATCAGTGTGAGTACATTGCCCGTGATGAGTTCTTTAACGGTTGGAAACAGGCCTTTGAGTATCATGGACACAGGGTTCTAATCGACGGCAGAAACAGCTATCTTCTCCCCCCGAAGCTTGCTTATTCGTTCCCCAGATTATACAGGTTTTTTCACAGGCTGCTCAAAAAGACGGGAATTATCCCGTTCGATGAGTACCTCCTGTCAAAATCGATCGGGAAAAAGGCACGAAGCAACAACGTCGATTTAATTTTCACTGAAATTAATGATTTTCTCGATGGAAAAGTGGTAAAGAAATATCTCAATCAAGGGCTTCTCACCCAGTGGTTCGGTGTATATCCCGATATGGTCTCCGAGAAAGTGCGAAAAAGGCTTGCAGATTATGACATGGTCTGGTGCCCGGTGGAGTATGAGGAGATGCTGAAAGAGGGAGGGGTAAATTTCTCGAGGTTTTTCTATCTCGGGGCCAGTTTCGATGAAAAAATGCTCTACCATCAGCCCGATCTCAACTATTCCCACGATGTGTCCTTCGTAGGGGGGATAACTGGACACCACAAAGGGAGAATCGAGATCTTGGAAAAAGTAGCCGAGAATTACGAGAGCTTCGCGTTTTGGGGATACGGGATCGAATATGTAAAAAAAAACAGCATATTGAGGGAAAGGTTCAAAGGTAGAGCCGAGATCGATGATATGAGAAAGATTTATTCATCCTCTAAGATTTCCATCAATATTCCGCTGGACAACTATGAAAGAGTCTCGAAGGGATTCAATGCACGGTTGTTCGAAATCCCCCCTTGCAGGGGGGCCCTGCAAATGGTTCAGCACAATGAAAATGTCGCGGATTTTTTCGTCCCCGGTGAAGAAGTGATATGTTTCCATGGTGTGGATGATCTTGTAGAAAAGATTCGATATTACTTGCAAAATGAGGATGAACGGAGAAAAGTTGTTGAAAATGCGTTCAATAAATCATTTGATTTCACATATAAAAATCGTGCAGAGAAGTTATTAGAAATTGCCACAGGGAAATACAGATAGCAATATAGTGAGTTATACTACGCTTAAGCCTTCCATCACTTGAAAAAGAAAGAAAAGCACTCGCAGGATAATTAACATAGATATACATCCAATGGACTCATCAAGACAACAAACATAGATAAAAATAGAGGTTATTATCACTTTTTATTGGGATTTTAAAATGTTCCGGCACCAACAACTGAATTGCGGAGAAGTCTCATGAGACGTGTTTTTCGACAAATGTTACTCTTTCTATCACGACAAATTTCATATTGGGAATACCCGGAACTCTAAACATGGTTAATGAAAATTCCATTTGCAATCCTCTGCGAAAAGATGTGAAAAGATCTGGATGGGTAAATCGAATTTCCACAAAACTGATTCTTAAAAAACTTAAAAAAACTCCCCGTTACACACCGAATTTCATAAAGATTGAGGGTCTAAACCTTTCTTATCCAGATTCAGCTTCTTTTGTGTCGATGTATAAATCGATTTTTGTAAAGAAAATGTACAGTTTCAGATCAGACAAAGAATCCCCGTTGATCATTGATTGCGGTGCAAATATAGGGTTGAGCGTTATTTTCTTCAAACAGCAATTTCCATCATCAACAATTCTCGCTTTCGAACCAGATCCATACATATTTAAGCATCTTCAACATAACCTCCATGTCAACCGTATTGAAGGGGTCAGCCTAATCAACAAAGCCGCCTGGATTTCTGAAACAACCTTGGATTTTTATACAGAAAAGGCCGATGGAAGCAGGATAGCCATGGAAGGAGAAACAAACATAATAAAAGTTCCGGCGGTAAGATTACGCGATTTCCTTAACAGGGAAGTTGACTTTCTCAAAATAGATATCGAAGGGGCAGAAGATAAGGTCATGCCAGATATTGCCGATTCTCTTTCTCATGTCCTCAATCTTTTTGTCGAATACCATTCTTTTTCAAGGAAGGAACAAAAACTCCCTGAAATTCTTCACCTAATCAAAGCAAAAGGATTTCGTATCCACATCCTGCCAGAAATAGTTTCGGACAGACCTTTTTGTGAAGTCAAGGAGTATGCAAAAATGGATATGCAATTGAACATCTTCTGCTGGAGAGAGGAGTTATGAAAGTTCTTTCCCTTAGTTCTTCCGATAACGAGGGGGGTGCATCAATCGCCGCATATCGTCTTCACAAAGGACTGAGGGAACTTGGCATCGACGCATCAATGCTCGTCGGGACAAAAAATACCGACGATCCCAGCGTAAACTTTGCCTTCAAGAGCCCGAAAGGTTCGGGGAAGAGAAGGAGAAGAATCGATTCACTCCCTTTGAGAATGTATCCAAATAGGCTGAATTCACTCTTTTCACCCTCCACAGTTCCCGAATCCCTTCGAAAAAAGGTTATTGAATATGATCCCGACATCATCCACCTCCACTGGGTCTGTGATGGGTTTCTGCGAATCGAGACCCTGAGAGAATTCAAGAAGCCGATTGTCTGGACCCTTCACGATATGTGGGCATTTACCGGTGGCTGCCATTACGATGATGAATGTGGACGCTTCCGGAATTTATGCGGAAAGTGCCCCCTTCTTAAATCTCAGAAGGAAAAAGATCTATCCCACAGAATATTGAAGCGGAAAATGAATTCCTGGGAGAAGGTGAATCTTACGATCGTCAGCCCAAGCAGGTGGCTCGGCGAATGTGCGAGGGAAAGTACCCTCCTCGGTAAAAGGGAGGTAAAAATAATCCCGAACGGGATCGACGTCGAGAAATTCAAGCCGGTAGAAAAGGGGGTTGCGAGAAATATCCTCAACCTCTCGCCTACGAGAAAACTCATACTTTTCGGGGCAATGGACAGCACTAGCGATAAAAGAAAAGGATTTCATTACCTGCGTGGAGCACTCCAGTTGTTGCAAAAAAAATGGGGGGGAAATGCAGAGTTAGTCGTTTTCGGAGCATCTGAACCAATGCCAAAACCCGAATTGGGATTCAAGTCTCACTACATGGGAACATTCCGAGACGAGATCAGCCTGGCGATCCTCTATTCCGCCTCCGATGTGATAATCACACCATCCATCCAGGAAAACCTGTCAAATGTCGTCCTCGAAGCGCTTTCGTGCGGTACGCCCACAATTGCCTTCCATATTGGGGGGATGCCCGACATGATAATGCACAGGGAAAACGGATATCTTGCACGCCCTTTTGAAATTAAAGATCTCGCAGAAGGAATCGACTGGGCCATTCAAAACCAGGGCAGGCTGGAATCCTTATCAGGAGAAGCACGGAAAAGAATTATAGCCGGATTCTCCCTTCCGAACCAGTCGAAAACATACAGGGCTCTTTATGATGATATACTGTCTCGCAGAACTAAGAGGAACCTTTGAGGAACAGGATATATCTGCAATTCACATCGAATCGAAGTACTCGATATCAATAGGATCACCAAGTATAAAATGCATTCACACATAGAAAAAGAAATTACCTCACACATCAGTATCTTGAAAAAAGTGAACGCAGGACACGAAGGAGAAGAACACTTTACTCATTACCCAACGGTGTCCGTCATCACCCCCTCATACAACCAGGGGGAGTTCCTGGAGAGGACGATCCTGTCGGTGCTGAACCAGGACTGGCCGAACCTCGAATACATCATCATCGATGGCGGCTCGAAGGACAACTCACGGGAAATCATCGAAAGGTATGCCGAACACCTTACCTGCTGGGTGAGCGAACCCGATCGTGGACAGACGGATGCGTTGAACAAAGGACTCAAGAGGGCATCGGGGAAATACGTGACCTGGATCGGGTCCGACGACGTCCTCTTGCCCGGCGCCCTCACGAAAATGGTCGCCGCTCTCGAAGAACACCCTTTTGCCGGAATCGTGTACGGGGGTGTGGCCTTTATCGATCACCAGGACCGGGTGAAAAAGACCCTCGCCTACCCCGACCTCTCTCTTGAGAAGTTGCTCTACCACAAACACTCCACCCTCGCCCAGCCCTCTTCCCTCGTGAGAAGGGAGATCCTGGATCTCGCGGGGGGACTGGATGAATCGCTCTCCTACTGCATGGACTACGATCTCTGGATACGGCTTCTCACCATATCGAGGTGCGTAAACCTGGGTGATACGATTCTATCCGGGTACCGGCTCCACCCGGAGTCGAAGACGGTCGGATCCTACAGGAAGATGGCTCTCGAGAAAATCATGGTAAACAGGAAACACACGGGAGATGCTCTGAACAGGGTGATCTACTCCCACTACTGGTACATCGTAGAAGACGCCGCAAGGAACTTAAAGAAGGGCATTTTCGGGGCAGAAAAGTGAGCATCTCCAGAAAAGCCGACATATCGGTCATCATTCTCACGAAAAATGAGGAAGAAAGAATCACCCGGTGCATCGACTCCGCCCGGTTTGCAGATGAAATCGTCGTGGTCGACTCGGGAAGCACCGATAGAACCTGCGATCTCGCTCACGAACTGGGCGCCAGGGTCGTCAATAATCCCTGGCCCGAAGACTTCTCCGTTCAGAGGAACTTTGCAGATCCCCGGGCGAAGCACTCCTGGATTCTCCACCTCGACGCGGATGAGCAGGTGAGCAGGGAGCTCGCGGAAGAGATTCTCGATTTTCTCGAAGGGGAAGAGCGCGAAGGGTATGCCGCCGGAAGGATGCCCCGGAAAGAGCTCATATTCGGCAGGTGGATCGAGCACGGGGGGTGGTACCCCCAGCACAAGCTTCGGCTCTACAGGAAGGGGAGCGGCACCTGGAGAGGAAGGGTCCACGAGAGGTTCGAGCCGGAGGGAGAGGTGAAAACCTTCAAGCACCCCCTGCTTCACGACTCATACGAGAGCGTCCAGGTATTCCTTGAAAAGTTCAACCATTACAGCACCATGGACGCGGATGAGGAGATAGGGAAGGGGGGGAAATTCAGCCTTATCAAACTATTTCTCGTGCCCCTCGAGAGGTTCTTCGGAAGATACGTAAGGCACCGGGGCTACAGGGACGGTATGCACGGGTTCGTCCTCGCCGCCCTCATCGGGCTCAACTACTTCATCAGATACCTCAAGGTATGGGAGAAGGAGTTCCGGTTGAAAAACGCGGGAAATGCCCGGAGGGAAAGAGGGGGCCAACCCCCCGGCAGAACAGATGGTTGATCCCTCATAGAGACGTTGGGTACGCAGCAAACCTGTTGGAGCCGGAGAACTTAGAACCGGTCCTGAGACTTCCTCTCTGCCAAAAGATTCGTTGCTTTGGGGGAGAAATCTGGCATGGATAACAATTACCGGAAGGGCGGCGGGGCAGCTGAGAAGACACAGGTTTGTGAAGAGAACGGGGGGCAACCAAGACGAAGCGGAACGATGGGCAGGAAGAAAATCATTCTCATCCAGAACGCAAGCCACCTGAATCCCTCAGACGAAAAGATAAAACCCCTTTTCTCCAGGTGCTCCTTCGTCTTCAGCAGCTGGAACGTGTCCCCGCCTCTCAGGGTTAGATAGTCCTTTCGTATGCAGAAGGCAACCCTCATAGCATTTCCCTTATAATACGGGTGATTCTTTCGCACGACCTGCCATCCCCGTAAGGATTTTCCGCCCTCGCCATTTTCCCGTACTCGTCTCTGTCGCCAAGAAGCGTTGAAACTCTCGCCACGATCCTTGCGGGATCCGTCCCGACGAGCTCCGCAGTGTGAGCCGCGATGCCCTCCGTCCTCTCCGTTACATCCCTCATGACCAGGACGGGTTTCCCCAGCGTCGGCGCCTCCTCCTGTATTCCCCCCGAATCGGTCAATATCAGATATGATTTTTCCATCAGCCAGACAAGATGGGGGTAGTCAAGCGGATCTATCAGGTGAATATTCCCAATGTCTTTCAAAATCGCCATGGCCGGTTTTTTCACCTGCGGGTTCAGGTGCACGGGGTAGACAATCTCGACGTCAGCAAACTGCTTGGATATATCCGTCAAGGCATTGCATATGTTCTGAAAAGGTCCGCCGAAGCTCTCCCTCCTGTGCCCGGTTACGAGAAGTATCTTCCTGGAAAAATCTATGAAATCGAAAAACTCAGCGTATCGCTCATCCCCGTGAGACCGAATGGTATCGAGGCAGAGAAGCAGGGCATCGATGACCGTGTTTCCCACGACATAAACGTTCTCGGCTATTCCCTCACGGGCCAGATTGTCCCTCGCTCTTTCCGTCGGCGCGAAATGGTAGTCTGCAAGGTGCCCGATCAGCACCCTGTTCATCTCCTCGGGGTAGGGGGCGTGCTTGTCCCCGCTCCTTAACCCGGCCTCGACGTGCCCCACCGTGACCCCCGTGTAGTAGCCTGACAGGGCTCCGGCAAAGGCCGTTGTCGTGTCTCCCTGGACGAAAATGATATCGGGGACAAACCGGTTCACCACCTCTTCCAGTCCTTTTACCGCCCGGGAAGTTATGTCGAAGAGGCTCTGGTCCGGCTCCATGATATTCAGGTCAAAGTCCGGCACGATCTCGAAAAAATCCAGGAACCGGTCGAGCATCTCCCGGTGCTGGGCGGTTACGCACACGATCGCCTCGAATTCCGCCGGATATTTCCGAAATTCCCTCACCAGCGGGGCCATCTTTATCGCCTCGGGGCGGGTGCCAAAAATAAACAGTACTCTTTTCATCTCCTGATTCCCCTTGAATGTCGAACGGACGCTGACCGAACGGCACCCTTCCCCTGAAACGTCACCCGCTCAGGTGAAAGTACCGATTTTCATCAATTATAATCCTGATATAATTCTAATAAAAATTTCGACGTGATTTCCCGTGAATCACGCCCGCTATGAGAAAGAAAAAAATTCTCTGCCTGTTAAATGACGACCGGTTCGACATGGGGAACGAAGCACGGATAACGGCATACTTCCCCTA
>WVXK01000099.1:33258-35147 GCA_011773515.1 Deltaproteobacteria bacterium | reverse complement strand
AAACTGCTCAACCACCGCGTCATCCTCGATCTCGACTCCCGGGTTTTGAACGACTTCCTGCACAGCGATAACAGTAAAAAAAGCAGGAAGTGCACAAAAAATATTTCACGGGTGGCAAAGATACCGAAATTGGTCGTCGTCCAGGGGGAGGGACAGCGGAATGTTCTGAGAAAATACAACAGGAACATCAAGACGATCCCGACCTACCTTAGCAGCGAACCGGAGCCGAAGGTCGAACGGAAACGGTCGCCCGATGCGCCCGTCATTGGCTATATCGGGCACGGACGCGACGTGGACGCGCTGAAACGCATCGAAGAGCCCCTCAGGGATGTCTCACGGGAACACCGGGGTCTCGTCGTCAAGGTCGTCGCCGAGAGATTCATCAAGCTCGACCCGCCGATCCGGTACTACTATAAAAAGATGGACCCCGGGTCTTTCGTTGGGGACATGATGGAGATGGATATCTGTATCTTTCCTTCGCTCAGCAAATCCCATCAGTTCTTTGCAAACAACCCCCTCGCGCTGATTGCCATGTCTGCGGGCATTCCGACCGTCATACACCGCTCTGAAATCGACCGGAACATCTTCAGGGATGGAGAGGAGGTGATGATCTTCAAGGGGCCCCACGATTTCCGGGAAAAGCTGTCCGCCCTGATCGGCGACCCGTCCCTGTGGAAGCGTCTCAATGCAAAGGGAGGAAAAAAGGTGACGGAACACTTCCTCATCAGGGAGAACTACCGAAAGCTGAGGAAAATCATTGAAATGCAGAAGTGATAGGAAAGAGGCGCGCAAAAGGAACTGCAGGCGGGAATGGTGACGTGAGGATCATCCTGTTCAAACCCGGCCCCATCGGCGACCTGTTGCACTCCCTCCCGGTGGCCTATGCCCTCAAGAAAAAATATCCTCATGCGAAAATCACCGTGATCTCCGGCTTCGGCCTCGCAGACATCCTCGAGGGAAATCCTTACATCGACGAGAGGGTCTACATCCCCTCCCACATATTCAGAAAGGACTTAACGGGCCTTGTCCGTCATATACGGGAGGTGCGCTCCCTCGAGGCAGACCTGTTCGTCGACTTGAAATCGAACACGAGGTCTTTCCTTATCAGGGCCTTATCCGGCGCAAAAACAAGATTGCACTACAAAAAGCAGCGAATGGTTCGGGAGGGCCAGAGAAGACTCCACGCCATCGAGAACTTGCTCGAAACGATATTTCCCGTCGTGGGAACGCAGGACCCCGAGGACTTCACGGCATACCTTACCCGGGAAGACGCAGGCGTTGCAGATTCCTTCGTTGATTCCCTGGGGCTGGAGCAGGACCGTCCCCTGATAGCCCTCAACCCCAACGTGAGCATCCCCGACTCGTCCCGGCACTGGCCCCCGGGCTCCTTCGCCATGCTCGGGGACAGGGTGAAAAAGGAGCTCAACGGGGAGGTCTTCCTGATCGGGGGACCCGAAGACAGGGAGTACTGCGAAGACGTGGCCGCGAGGATGGAAACCCGACCGGTCGTAACGGCCGGCAATCTCACCCTGGGGCAGACGGGGGCATTCCTGAAAAAATGCGCGACCCTCGTATCCGGCGACACCGGTCCGATGCACCTCGCCGCGGCCGTGGGAACGAGGGTTATCGCCCTCTTCGGCTCGATGGATCCGGACAGGGCCGGTCCCTACGGGAGGGGACACAGCGTCCTCATAAAAGACCTCCCCTGCGTCCCCTGCGAGGAGAAGACCTGCCCCCTGGAAACCACGCAGTGCATGAAGGACATAAGCGTGGATGAGGTGTTTGAGGAAGTGAGAAAAATCCTGGAAAGTTCATAGATTGTAAATCTTAGTTCATAGTTCCTCGTTGCGGAACTCCGTCTCTTCGATTGCTCGGAACTTCTGCTTTCT
>WVXK01000099.1:33000-33135 GCA_011773515.1 Deltaproteobacteria bacterium | reverse complement strand
CCCACGAAAAAGACCCCCGCTTCCCGCTCGGCAAGCTCCCGGTATTTCCGGCAAAGCCTCACGTTCTCCCCGGTGAGGATAGGATAGTAGGGCTCGCCGGCCCCCTTCGGGAACTCATAGGATATCGCCGTTTTC
>WVXK01000099.1:30939-32856 GCA_011773515.1 Deltaproteobacteria bacterium | reverse complement strand
CCCCGGACCTCCCTGAAGTCCGTGCCCAAACGGAGATCGATTCTGTCAGATGCGAGCATCCGCTCGAACAGGGGGGTATAGCCCGCCTCGGGCATGAACTGAAAGCGGTCGGTGAAGTACCGGTCATCCCTGTTCGTGCGCACGAAGGGCCGTCCCGTAACCTCCGGCTCGAGCTTTTCGGGGGAAAGCCCCCACATCTTGGTCGTGTAGTTCTTGAAGAACTTGTCGTAGAGGTCCTCGCCCACCTGGGAGGTTATCTTCTCCCGGGCGTTTCTCGGGACATCGATCCTTTCCCTGACAGACGCAAAATGCCTCTTGAGCCCTTCGGCGTCAAGGTCGAGCCCGTAGAGACGGTTGACGGTATCCAGGTTGATGGGGATGGGGAGCAGAAGCCCCTCGACGCTGGCCAGGACCCGGTGCTCGTAGAAGCGCCAACCGGTGAAGCGGGAAAGGTAGGAGAAGATCTTTTCGTCATCGGTGTGAAAAATATGGGGGCCGTAGCGGTGCACGAGAATCCCCTCCCCGCCGTAACAGTCGCCGGCATTCCCCCCGACGTGATCCCTCTTCTCCACCAGGCACACGCGCTTTTCAAGAACCGTGCTTATTCTTTCAGCCAGCGTCGCCCCGGCAAAGCCGCAGCCCACGATCAGGTAGTCGTACATCCGCGTGCCGTCACCCCCTCCGGTTTTTCCCTATTCTATACCGAAACCGGCCGGGGGAAAGAGCCAATTTGACACGGCCCTTTTGCTTTTTCCGGGGAGAAATGCTACATTCCTCTTAAACCGTTTCCCTCCGGAAAACCCCGGCCGGGACCCGGCGGGACGGGAGAGCGCACGTGGATTTTATCAACCTCAAAGCCCAGTACCTGGCCTACCGGGATGAGATCGAGAGGGAAATCGCAGACGTCATCTCCTCCCAGCGCTTCATCCTGGGCGAGAAGGGCAGGGCCCTCGAGGGCGAGCTTGCCGCCTTCGTTGGCACGGAGTTCGCCATCGGCGTGGGTTCGGGAACGGACGCGCTGATCATAGCCCTCATGGCCCACGGCGTGGGCCCCGGTGACGAGATCATCACCACCCCCTTTACCTTCATCGCAACGGGAGAGGCCATTGCGCTCACCGGGGCGAAGCCCGTGCTGGTGGACGTGGACAGGGGAACCTTCAACATCGACCCCGGCCTGATAGAGGAAGTCATCACGATCAACACCCGGGGGATCATGGCGGTCGACCTCTTCGGCCATCCGGCCGACTACGAGGCCCTGTCAGGGCTGGCAAAAGAGTACGGCCTCTTCGTCATCGAGGACGGCGCCCAATCCCTCGGCGCCCTGAGAAAGGGCAAGCGCGCCCCCTCCCTGGGCGACACGGGCACCACCTCCTTTTTTCCCGCAAAGCCCCTCGGCGGGTTCGGAGAAGGGGGCATGATATTCACCGATTCGCCCGAGATCGCGCGCAAGGCGGAATCGCTGAGAAATCACGGCCAGACGGCCCGGTACGTGCACCGGTATGTGGGAAAGAACAGCAGGCTCGACGAGGTGCAGGCGGCGGTCCTCCTGGCGAAACTCAGACACTTTGAAGAGGAGATTGCGATACGGCAGGAAAAGGCCCGTTTCTACACGGAGCGGCTCGCGCCTCACGTGGAGATCCAGAAACGGGAAGAAGGCGTGGTCTCCACCTATGCCCAGTACTCGATCCTGGTAGACAACCGGGACGCCCTCGCGGAGTCTTTACGGGAAAAAAGCATCCCCACCGCCATCCACTACCCCCGGCCGATGCACCTGCAGGACTCCTTCTCCTACCTCGGCCATGGCCCCGGGGATTTTCCCGTCTGCGAGTCCATCGCGGCAAACATAATCTCCCTTCCCTTCTCGGCATTCATCGCCACATCGGAGCAGGAGGCCGTCGCCGAGGCGGTGGCCGCGTT
>WVXK01000099.1:25874-30886 GCA_011773515.1 Deltaproteobacteria bacterium | reverse complement strand
CCTGCATTCGAGCGCGGAGGGATGGCCGAGTCTGGCTTAAGGCGGCGGTCTTGAAAACCGCTGAGCGCAAGCTCCGTGGGTTCAAATCCTACTCCCTCCGCCATTTGAGAATATGCGGAGAGATGGCCGAGTCAGGCTGAAGGCAACCGCCTGCTAAGCGGTTGAACGGGTAATGCCGTTCCGAGGGTTCGAATCCCTCTCTCTCCGCCACCAATGGCAACGGGAAGGGGACACGAGGTAAGGATCCCCCCGGATAAAACGAGCGGAGAGATGTCCGAGTCTGGCTGAAGGAACACGACTGGAAATCGTGTAGGTGGCTAACCACCGCCTCGAGGGTTCGAATCCCTCTCTCTCCGCCATAAATCTGACAGCGTGCAGTGAACAACTCTTTTCCCCAAGGAGGACTAAGATGAAGACCAATCTCGCAAGAGCGCTCGCGATGCTCATGGCCCTTACGTTCCTGACTCTGAGCTGCAAGGGCAAAACCGAGCAGGCACCGCCCCCGCCTGAACAGAAGATGGAGACGCCCTCGCCTCACGGGATGACGCCATCCGTGGAGAGGGTGACCGAGATCCCCGATTCCGTCAAAGGCAAATGGTCAGCGGTGAAGATAGAGGTTCTCTTCAAGGAGAAGAACGAGAAAAAGCAGTTCGACATACCCCTGGACTCTGCGTTTCCGGTGCCCGACTCGGATATCGCCATAGCGGTGGGCCAGTTCTTCCCTGAATTCACCCTGGAGGGAAACAAGTACACCTCCGTCTCGAACGAGCCCAAGAACCCCGCCGCCCGGGTGGAGATAACGCAGAAAGACACGGTGATATTCAAGGGCTGGCTCTTTTCCAACTATCCGGACGTCCACCCCTTTGAAAACGAGAAGTACGGGGTCACCCTCGTGGGCGGAGTCCCCGCAAAGTAACAGGGAGGCACAGGGAGGCGGTGGAGAGGGAAGCGGCAAAAAACCACGGCGGCTCCTGCGAGCTCATCGTCCTGGGTTCCGGGACGTGCGTCCCTACCGGTTCCCGCGGGCCCGCATCGTACGTCTTCCGAAAAGGAAGCGAAGCCCTGCTCATCGACATGGGAGCCGGTTGCCTGGAGAAGCTTGCCAAGTGCGGCATTTCCTACCGGGACATCGGCGGGGTAATCCTCTCACACTTCCACGTTGACCACACCTCAGAGCTCCCCCTCCTTCTCTTTGCAAACAACTACACCCCCGGGCATGCCAGGACGGCCCCCCTGAAGATCCTGGGTCCCGAAGGGCTCGAGGCCTTTCTAAAGAACCTCGAGCGCCTCTACCCCTGGGTGAAGCCGCTTCACTACGAGATAACAACCTTGTCCGGCACGAGCCCCTCGGCGACGTTTCCCGGGTCCGTGGCGGTAACCTCCTGCCCTGCGGCCCACGGAGACGGAAGGGCGCTCTCCGTGCGCCTGGACACCGGCTCCGTGTCGATAACCTACTCGGGTGACACGGGCTACAACCGGGACCTGGTGGCCCTGGCGGCGAAAACCGACCTGCTGATCGTCGAGTGCTCCTTTCCCGCCGGATCGGAATCGGAAGTGGAGGGGCACCTCACACCGCACCTGGCGGCAAAAATCGCCTCCCGGTGCGGCGCCGGGAAGGTGATCCTCTCCCACCTCTATCCCGAGGCATTCAACCCCGACCCCGTGGCGAGCTTCCTCGAGATATCAAGTGCCGAGGTCATCGTGGCTCACGATCTTCTCCGCCTCACCCTCTGAGCCACATCCACCATCTGGTCATGGATCAATCCGTTCGAGCCGAGGATGTCCCCGTCATATATGGAGTAGGGCTCCCCCGCGAGACCCGTGATCATGCCCCCCGCCTCGGAGACGATGAGATAGCCCGCAGCCGTGTCCCAGGGCCTCAGCTTCAGCTCCCAGAACCCGTCAAACCTTCCGCATGCAAGGTAGCAGAGGTCGAGCGCCGCCGAACCGTCGCGGCGCAGGGCCTGGGCTGCTCTCGCGTAGGCCTCGAAGTAATCGATGTTCGACTCGTCGGACGTGTTGATGTCGTAGGGGAATCCCGTGGCGAGGAGCGACTTTCTGAGCGTATCGACCGATGAGACCCTGATCGCCCTTTCGTTTAAAAAGGCACCGCCGCCGTCCCGGGCGAAGAAGCACTCATCCCGCAGGGGATCGTACACGGCCCCGGCGAGCACCTTTCCCCCCTTCTCGACGGCTACCGACACGCCGAAGAACGGGTAGCCGTGGGCATAGTTCGTGGTCCCGTCGAGGGGGTCGATGATCCAGCGGTACGTCGATTCCCCCTCCAGGGGGGGCGACTCCTCGGTGAGGATGGAGTGGGAGGGGAACTTCTCCCTGATAAACGCGACGATCAGCTCCTCAGATTCCCGATCCACATCGGTAACCAGGTCGATCTCGCCCTTGTAGTGGATAACCTGCCTCTTTCCGTAGTGGGATTTCAGCACCTCCCCCGCCTTCCGGGAGATGTACACGGCGTCGTCGAGGAGAGCCTTCTTTTCACCGCCCATCATCCATAACCTCCTTGTTTGCAGAGGCCATTCCGAAGAGGAAATAGCCCGTGCCCAGTATTGCGACGGACCCGGCAAAGTAAAAGGGCGCCCTGATACCGCTCGTGCTCATCATGTAGCCCGCCACGATAGGCCCGAAGGACTGGCCTATGCTCATGGCGAAGTTGAAGATCCCCATGACCGAGCCCATGCCGATCTCCCTCCCCTCGTTCACCGCGAGGGCCGTCAGCGCCGGAAGGGCGATGGCGCCCGAGAGCCCCAGGAGAACCACCACGACAACGATGGCGGAAAAGCTCCTGCAAAACCCCACGGCCGCCAGGCTCACCGCGTTCAGGATCCCCCCCGCCACGACCATGTTGACCCGGGAAACCCGGTCGGCAACCATCCCCGAGGGAACCTGGAACAGAGACGCCACGATCACCACCGCCGAGAGGAGGAAGCCGATGGCCGTTCCCGAGAGGGAGAGGAGGTTGTGCCCGAAGATGGGCAAAAAGGCGAAAATGGCGCTCCTCCCCACTGCATTGGCAACCCTGAAGACGAAGAGGGCCCGTATCCTCCTGTTTTCGAGTATCTCCCTGAAGGGGTACTTCTCGGTGACCTTCCCCTTCTCCTCCGGCTCGGAGACCATGAAGATGACCATGAGGAGGCCGATGAAGACGAGCCCACCCATGATGTAGAACGCCTCGTTGATGCCCAAAAGATCCTTCACGATGCCACCGATGATAGGTCCGGAGCCGAAGCCCATGAGGAGGACCGTCGTGTACAGGCCCATGAACCTGCCCTCCTCGCCGCGGGGGCTTATGTCCCCCACGTAGGCCATCACGATGGGTATCGTGGCGGCAGAGGCGAGCCCGTGGAAGAGCCGGACCAAAGCCAGCCCAGCGACCGTATCGGCGGCGACGTAGGCGAAAGAGAGGATGCAGTAGGTGGTGAGCCCCAGTATGATGAACACCTTCCGCCCCTTCAGGTCGGAAACCCTCCCGTACACGGGCATGACAATGGCGCGGGAGAGGGAGAAGAGCCCGAAGATGATCCCGATGGCAAAACCCCCGGCGCCCATCATTTCGGCGTAGACGGGGAGTATCGGCGAGATGATACCCACCCCCAGCATCGACACGAACACGGCGAAGAGGAGCGGGACGAGCTGTTTCAGCACGGCAGGGTTCATGGTTTTTTCCTCACCCGGGCTATTATATAATACGGGGAAACGCACCAGAGGAACATAGACATGCGAAGGCTCCTTCTCGTCGCCGCGCTTCTTTCCGTGCTCTCCCTTGCCCTTGTCTCCTGCTCGCACGGCAAAAAGGACAGGGCCTGGGAGCCGGGCGACACGATCATCTGCCCCCACTGCGGAAGGGATTTCACCGTCCCGGAAAAGGTCGGGGACTGAAGCGCAAACGGGTCACACATGCTGGGACCGGTAGATCTGCCCCTTTTCCATTCGATAGACGATATCGACCGTTGACTGCAGAAACTCCCTGTCGTGGGAAACGATCAGGTAGGTGGAAAAGTGCTCCCGCAGGAACCGGCTGAGGAGCAGGGACGTATCCGGGTCGAGACCGGCCGTGGGTTCGTCAAGCAGAACGACCCGGGGCTGCATCGCCATCACTGTTGCCAGGGAGACGAGGCGCTTCTCGCCGCCGGAAAGGCGGTAGGTAATGCTGTCCTTCAGGTGGGAGAGGCCCAGGTCCTCCAGGGTACCCTCGACGATCCGCTCCGCCTCCTTAACGGTGAAGCCCAGATTCAGGGGCCCGAAGGCGACGTCGTCCTTGACGGTGGGGCAGAAGAGCTGGTCGTCGGGATCCTGGAACACGAACCCCACTTTTCTCCTCACCTCGAGAAAGTCGGCCTCCTCCTTCCGCCTCTTTCCGAAGATGACCACTTCGCCGCGCTGGGCTTTCAACAGCCCCACCATCATCTGCAGCAACGTCGTCTTTCCGGACCCGTTTGGCCCGCAGATGCCGACGCGGTCGCCCTCCCCGATGTGAAAGCTCACGTCGGACAGAACGGGCGACCCTTTCCGATAGCCAAAGGTGACCTCCTGCATCCTGATCATGACAGCACCTGCACCGTGACGATCATGGCGGCGAAAAGAACCTGGGCCAGGAGAAAGAGCACGTCCCGGCGGCCGAGGGCGAAATGGTCTATGGTGCGCAGCTCCCCGGTGAAGCCCCGGCAGAGCATGGCCCGGTAGATCCGCTGCGCCCTTTCGAAGCTGTTCACGAAGAGCATCCCGATGACATAGGCATAGGTGCGGTAAGAGTGGACGTTCGTCTTTCCCCTGAAGCAGCGGACCTTGAGCGCCCTCCGTATCCTCTCCCACTCCTCGTGAAGAACGCTTATGTAGCGGTAGGTGAAGAAGAAAAGCTGCACCAGCTTTCCCGGGACTCCCAGGTGGTGGAGTGCGTGGCCCAGCTGAACGATCGATGAGGTGCCAAGGAGGGCGATCATGGCGCCGTAAATCGCGTTCCCCTTGAGCGCTATCAGCGCGGCCGTGAAGAGGCC
>WVXK01000099.1:22892-25858 GCA_011773515.1 Deltaproteobacteria bacterium | reverse complement strand
GCCAGGGGGAGGATGAGCAGGAGGAAGAGGAAAAACAGGTTGACCACGGCAAACCGGGCGAGCACCTTTTTGCCGTCGAGGCGTGCCGTCACCACGAGGGCGGCGGAAAAGCAGAGCCCCGCCAGGAGGCCCACCACGTTGTAGCTGAGCGCCAGGGCAACCGTCAGGATGACCCCGGATACCAGCTTGACCCGCGGGTCCATTCGGTGGAGGTACGAACTACCCTCTGCAAATTCTTCCAGGTGCATGCCGCCTCACTCTCTTTTTTTCCGCCATCCTTGGATGAAAAAAAGAAGGCCCGCGATTCCGGCCACGTAGCCGAGCCCGGCGATCACGTCCTTCATCGCAGGCCTGTCCATCTTTCTCCGGATATCCAGGAGCACCTCCATCACGGGTTCGAGCTTTCGGTCCAGGGTCCGCTCGAGGTCCCGGGCGGAGCGCACATCTTCCGTGCCCGCCCCCTCCACCACGGGATGGGTTTCCTGCCCCGTGCTCCCGGCGTCGTCGTGGGTATGGCCTGCAGCGAAACCGTCAGACGTACCCGCCGGCTTCTCCCGGGACAGGGCAAAGGAGCTCTTGTGGCCCCCCGCGGCCGTGACAAAGATCGTCAGGTCATCGACGGGGGGGACGGGAAAGGACAGGGAGCCACGCCGGTCGGTTGGACCCTCGAAGACAAGCTGCCCCCGGGGGTCGAAGACCTCCACCTTTGCCCCCGCCGCCTTCGAGCCATCCGGGAAGTACCCCTCCACGAAGACCTTCCCCTCCCCCGTGTAGGCGAAAACGCTCACCCTGTGCGCCCGCGCCGCACGGGGCGGAAACGGGGCCATGAGCAGGGAAAGGAGGACCACGATGATGAGGTCAGATATTTTCCTTTTCGAAATCATGCGCCACCTCGAACATCTCGGGCTTCACCTTCCGTATGAAGAGGACGATCATGCCGGTGATTATCCCCTCGATCACCATCACGGGCAGGTGGGCGAGAACCACGACCTGGCCAGCCCGCAAGAACCCCTCCCCCGACAGGTCGAGGAGCAGGGCAATGAGGAGGGCACCTCCCAGAACGGAGGAGAAACCGGCGAGAAACCCCCCGATGGAGGGAGCTGCTTTCCCCCGTCCCGCCACCAGTCCCCGGAAAAGATAGGAGAAGGCGATCGCCGGCGCCGCCATGACGAAGGTGTTCACTCCCAGCGTCGTGAGCCCGCCGAACTGAAAGAGGACCGCCTGCAGGGCAAGGGCCACCAGGAAGCAGGGGTAGCATGCCCAGCCCAGAAACAGCCCCATGATGCCGTTCAACACCAAATGGACGCTGGCGACGCCGGCGGGAATCTGGATGAGGGAGCCAACGAAGAAGGAGGAGGTGAGGACCGCCGCCTTCGGGATGCCCTCCTGTTTCATCCTCCGTATCCCGACCGTGACGCCAGCAGCCGTCACGATGGCACCCGCTGCCAGAACCGGGGGCGACAGAACCCCCTCTGATACGTGCATTCTCTGATTCCTCCCCATCGCAAAACCGTTTGAAGGCTGCCTTCGACAAACCCGCCCGCATGGGCGCTGTTTTTCTCTCAGTACTCGGCCGTCAGCCCCGTTGTGAACAGAATGTCCGGCCCTTCACCGTTAAGCGCCGTCTCCGCAGAAAGACTCATATCAACGTCCTCGGAGAGGCCATACTCGAACCCGCCCCGCACCGTGACGATGTCCCGCTCTCCGGGAAACTCGGCCGTCTCGTATTCGATCTCCGCCGCCGCGGAAACGCCTTTTGCCTCGCTCAGCTCTATCTCGAGGGTCAGCGACGCACGGAATACGTCATCGGGATCCACGCCCTCGGGACGGTTGCCGGAGAACACGTATGCAAGGTTCACCAGGAGTGGGGTTGTATCGCTCCCTTTCCCGAAAATAAGGCCCACCTCGTAGTCTTTCGCACCCTCGCCCGTCCCCTTTTCCTCGTCCCCCGTGGGAACGATCGCCCCCACTTCCATCGCCACCTGCGTGATAAATGCTCCCCGGTAGGGCAGGGAATATTTCAGGAACAGCTCCGTATCCCCGAAGCCGTTCACGGACTCGCCATCTTTCGGATCCAGGAACGTGTAGGTGTACTCGATGGAAAAATCGAGCGGTTCGACAATCCCGAGGGTGAGGACGTTGACCAGGGAGTATTCCCTGTCTCTTCCCTCCTTGCTCAGCTCCACGTTGAACTCCAGCTCAGCATTGCCTTCGCCCGTGGTCTGGCTGTCATCGATTCCCAGTATTTTCCCTGCAAAAGAGGGGACACCGGAAAAGAGCAGGGCGCAGGCAAGGATAAAGAGTAATAGGAGGTGGGGGAAAACGGCACGCGGGGGCCTGTCCCTTAACCGCGCCTTCCGTCTCGACTTCGCCGGCACGTGCGTCACCTGAGCCCCCTTCCCGTTGATGTCATGGCAAGCTTCCCGTGCTTGACGCCCTTGGAGCCGATGAGGCGGTCCGCGATCTCCTTCACCACCGCCGCGCCGTCCCGGGCGATGACCACCTCCAGGCAGTTGTCGCGGTCGAGGTGGATGTGGGTGGAGGAGATTATGGATTCGCCAAATTCGTGCTGGAGTTCGATGAGCCTGTCCGAGATATCCCGCCTGTGGTGGTCGTAGACGATCGACACAACGCCGACGCACTCGGCGTTGCCCCCCTTCCACTCCTCCGTGACAAGCTTGTCCCTTATCAGATCGCGAAACGCCTCCGACCGGTTTGCGTAGCCCATTTTCCTGATCAGCCCGTCAAACTCGGCGAGGAGAGACGTGTTTATGGATACCCCGATCCGGGAAATCCGCCCCATGGTAACACCTTTTTAATTTTCTTGCTACCGATTCAGTATACCACAGAAGAAGTATGAGAACAGCGAAGAAACAGAATACGGATCAGAAGGCGGACATGGTAATGCGGAAATCGGAATTCGGAATGCGGAATGAACACCCAACGCGAAACTGGTTTCCCGGGAC
>WVXK01000099.1:21395-22860 GCA_011773515.1 Deltaproteobacteria bacterium | reverse complement strand
CGGTTTCCGGTTGAACGAGAAACCAGAAACGAGAAACTCGAAACTCTAAACGCGAAACTGGTTTCTCGGGACTTTAGACCCTTCCCCCCGGCATTGTTATCTCGTCATCTCCAGGTACTCCTCCCGGGGGGGCGTGAATACGTCGAGGACCAGCGCCCCCGCATCACCCGCCAGCGCCTCGTGGTCCTCACCGGCTCTCACGAAATACATGTCGTCCTTTTCAAGCTCCCACTCCTTCCCGCCCGTTCTGAGCAAAAAGGAGCCCTCGAGCACGTACCCCATCTGCTCGTGGGGATGGCGGTGCCGGGGGAGCAGGACGCCGGGCTCGAGCTTGATGAAGGAAAACATCATCTTTTCGCCCGGGAAAAAACGGGCGCGCACCCCCTCGAGCAGTTCCACCTCCTTCAACCCTTCAAAGTGTTCCTTCATGCCCGCACCCCTCTCTCTGCTCTCGTCACTGCCGGGACCCGGCGGAAGCTGCCCACTGCGGGAGCAAATACCCCGCATCGGGGATCAGGTAGAATCTGTCGATCCCCTCCATCCGCTCGCCCGCCCTGGCAAGGGCATCGCCGATATCCCCGGCCGGCTCCATCGACATCTTTCTCACTTCCTCCGGGTCAAGCTCGCTGAGCAGAATAACCGTCACCCTCTTTGCCTTGGTAAGCACGGCATGGGCCGTCTGCCCGTAAACGACGTAGTGCTCCCGCAGGTGGTCCTCGAGGGCATCCTCGTCGCCGAACCGGAACCAGGGGAAAAAATCGGGGTGGCCGAAGCCGTCCCGGCACTCCGCGGCGAGAACGATCACACCCCCGTCATCGACCGCCTGGAATGCATTGTCGAGGGCCTTGTGAGCCTGGATAAAATTTATGTCCTTCGGGTAGCCGCCGGCAGATGCAATGACCAGGGGAAGCCTCTCGGGAATGTCCACCCGGAAGAAGCGCGCGTAGTGGCTGCAGGCAGCCTCGTGGGCCGCAACGAGGCTCCCCGCGAAGGCGCCGAACAGCCCTCTTTGGGGGGTTACGCAGGTGTTCAGGGAAAAATCGACGGGGACCTTCCCCGCCGCCTCCGTCACGTCCTCGTGGACGGGGTTCCCCTCGAGGACCCCCGATTTTGCCCGCGGGTGCTTTCCCTTCCCCTCCCGGAAAACCCTGAAGTGGGTGGCGTAGCAGGTATCGCGCCCGGCAAGTCCCGGGACGATGACCTTTCTTCCCCCTCCGTACCCGGCGAAGTAGTGGAAGGAGGCGGTCCCCGTGGCGATGATCCTGTCGTGGGACAAAAGGTGTGCGTTCACGTACACGGGCGTCCCCCTCGACGTATCTCCGAGGTAGGTGAGATCGCTGTCGGGGTCGTGCTGAAACGTGGGGATCGTTGCGGAGAGCCCCCCCGTGATCGAGGAGAGCTCATCGCCGGTGAGCTTCCGGTGAATGCCCAGGGCGATGAACAGGGAAATGTCCCTTGCCCCGAC
>WVXK01000099.1:20951-21373 GCA_011773515.1 Deltaproteobacteria bacterium | reverse complement strand
GCGCGTCACGTCGGGTACGGCGACGGCGACCTTTTCGCCGGCCTTCACGATTCGCGCAAGAGGCGGGAGGTCAAGGGGGGCATCGAGGGCCCTCTCGATGAGCTCCCCGGGATCTTTCGCGACCGCTGGCGCCAAAGGCCGCAAATGGACCGCTTTCTCCCGCAGCGCCCCGGGGAGGGAAATGGTCCGGTCTCCGTAGCGAAGGTCCGCCTCCCCCGGCAGGTCCCGGCCGGTCATAAACCGTACCCCCCGTCGACGCCGATGACCTCGCCGGTAATGTAGGGGGGGGCCTGCACCAGAAACAGCACGGTCTTGGCCACCTCGTCGGACATCCCCAGCCTGCCGGCGGGAATCTTTTTCAGAACGTCCTCCAGCTCCGCGCCGCCGGGCAGATCCGGCCTCGAGATTATCCCCGGGGAGAC
>WVXK01000099.1:20026-20936 GCA_011773515.1 Deltaproteobacteria bacterium | reverse complement strand
GCGGCCTTGCTGATGGAGTAGGGGAGAAAGCGCGTGAAGACCCTCTCCCCCGCCGTATCGAGGAGGACGATGATCCTTCCCCTCCCGATCGCCTTCATCTTCCGCGCAACCTTTTCGGCCAGGAGGTAGGAGGACTCGACGTTTACGCGGAACAGATCCCGAACCGGACCGTCGGCTTCCCGGCTGTCTGTGGCCCCGGGAAACAGGGAGGCCGACAGCACCAGCACCTCGATATTCCCGATTCTCCGCTCCACGGAGACGAGGAACTCGTCGAAATCCATCTCCCGGGAAAAATCTGCCCGCACGGCAAGGGCGCGGGTCCCCATCGTCTCGATCTCGTGCTCTATGGAAACCGCCTCGTCGGCATTCTGGCAGTAGGTAAACGCCACGTCGAAGCCCGACGTGGCGAGAAACCGGACGATGACCTTTCCAAGGTGCCCCGTTCCGCCGGTTATGAGGGCGACCTTTCTCACCCGCACCCCCTTCTCATTCCCGCACGCATTCCGGGAGGCATGTGATATAAACTTATCATATACTATGACGGGAAAGGAAAAGCCATGAAAGTGTCCGTCCTGCGTGACCTGCCGATAGTCGAGATCCCCTTCGTCGCCGTAGACATAGAGACCACCGGACTGGACCCGGCCGGGGGGGACAGGATCATCGAGATCGCCGCCCTCCGGTTTCACCGGGGCACCATCCTGGACTCCTTCGTCTCCCTCGTCAACCCCCGGACACCCGTCAAGTACGGGGCGTACCTGGTGCACGGCATAACCGACGACATGCTTGCCCGTGCCCCCTCTTTCGGGGATATCTACGACAGCCTCCTTTCCTTCATCGACGGAGACGTCACGGTCTTTCACAACGCGCCCTTCGACCTCAGGTTCCTCAGGGAGGAGGCGCGCATCATCGG
>WVXK01000099.1:6167-20008 GCA_011773515.1 Deltaproteobacteria bacterium | reverse complement strand
CTCACGGGCGGCGGGCGGGGGCACAGCCTCCAGTCGCTGTCGAAAAAGCTCGGCATGGGGAAGCCCACCCACCGGGCGATGGACGACGCCCACGCCACGGGAAAGATACTCCTCGAGCTTTCGTGCATCGAGCGGGACAACCACATGACCCTCTCCGAGCTCCTCTCCATCGCGGGAGCCCGGTAGCCGCACGGAAGCCGGGAAACAGAGAACATCGAAGAAACGGAAAGAACGGTTGCGTGGAAACCGGGCTGCCGGAGAAGCCTGAGCCCGGCGGCACGATCTCACTCCTCGAGACGCGAAAGGGCTATGTCCCTTTTTTCCTCGCCCTTTCGTGAGCCCTCATCAGCTCCTCCCGCAGCTGAGGAAGTCTCCGGTAAAGCCTCTTCGGCTTTTTCCTCTTTACCTTCGAAAGCGCGTAAGCGGTGATGAGGGGAAGGGAGATCGTGCTGTCGACGTAGCACACCACGGAGTCGGGAAGCCGGTCGGGGGCGACCTTGCCCCAGGAGACGGCCTCCGACGGCGTGGCGCCCGACAGCCCCCCCGTGTCGGGCCGGGCGTCCGTGGTCTGCAGGAAGTAATCGTGACCCCGCTCCCTTATGCCCAGTATCTCCTGAATGTGGGGCTCCGTCTGGAGGAGGAAGTTCTTCGGCGCTCCCCCCCCGGCTATGAAGACGGCGCTCTTGCCCCCCTTTTTCTTGGCCCCGTAGACGATCGCCGCGCTCTCGCTCACGTCCGCCGACACATCGACCATCGGCCCGGCTCCCTCCATGTTCAGGGCGGCGATGTTCATGCCGATCGACGAGTCCCCCGGGGAGGGCGTGAAGACGGGCACCCCGTAGCGGCTCGCCGCCGCGAGGAGTGAGTGGCCCCCGAGGCCCAGCTTCCTCTCCCTCTCCAGGAGGTAGGTGCCGATCAGGTGGTGCAGGGTGGACGTCCCCATCGTGCGTTGAAACTCCCTGCCTCTCAGGACCTCCCGGAAAAAAGCGTCCGTGTTCAGGAGCACCCCGTAGTCGAAGAGGACATCGTAGATGCGGATCACCCCCTCCCGCCTGAGCGCGGTATCGTCGACGAAGGGGGAGCCCTTCCGGATGGGCATGCCGAGGGCGAAGTGGGCATCGTGATAGAGGTTCGCGCCGGTGCTCACGATCCAGTCGACGAAGCCGTTTTCGATGAGGGGCACGATACAGGACCCGCCGAGGCCCGCAGGGGTCAGGGCACCGGACAGGGACATGCCCACGGTGACCTCTTCCGCAAGCATCCGCTCCGCGAACAGGCGCGCCGCTTCCCGCAGCCTGGCCGCGTTGAACGCGTTGAAGTGGTTTTCCACCACGGCCTGGAGGGTTATCCCCCTCCGGATGCGCCCCGGGGCGATCCTCTGGCCCTTGAGATAGCGTGACTTTTTCATGTTCGCCTCACCCGCCCGTTCTGCACTCAATCCCCGAAGCTGATCCCGATCGACCGCGCCACCCTCACCAGGGGATGATTGCGGGGTACGACTTTCAGTTTCCTCACGGCCTCCGTTATCTTCACCGGGACGATCCTGGTCCCCCGCAGGCCGACCATGTAGCCATACTTCTCCTCTGCCACGAGCCCCACCGCCTCGGCACCGAACCGGGTGGCAAGTATCCGGTCGAAGGCGGTCGGCGAGCCTCCCCTCTGGAGATGGCCGAGCACCGTCACCCGTGCCTCCATGTTCGCGCACAGCTCGACCTTTTTCGCGACCACCAGGCCTATACCGCCGAGCCTCACCGGCTCGGGCCTGTCCCTGGTAAACTCGTCGATCACCATCTGCCCGCCCACAGGCGTAGACCCCTCGGCGATCACCACGATGCTGAACCGCTTTCCCCCTTCGCTCCGTGCGTTGATGACGTCACAGATCTTCTCTATCGTGTAGGGAATTTCCGGTATCAGGATAACCTCGGCGCCACCGGCCACCCCTGCCTCGAGGGCAATCCAGCCGGCGTAGCGCCCCATCACCTCGATAAACATCACCCGGTGGTGCGACGTGGCCGTGGAGTGAATCTTGTCCACCGCCTCCATCGCCGTGGTGACGGCGCTGTTGAAGCCGAAGGTAACATCCGTGCCCATCAGGTCGTTGTCGATCGTCTTGGGCACCCCCACGATGTGCAGCCCCTTTTCAGCGAGAAGGGAAGCCACTTTCAGCGTCCCGTCCCCCCCGATTACGACGAGGGCATCGAGCCTGTGCTTGCGGTAGACCGCCACCGCATCGGCCGACAAATCTTTGAAGCGCGGCCTGTGGGGGGTCCCCACGTTGAACCTGAAGGGGTTGTCCTTGTTTGACGTGCCGAGTATCGTCCCCCCGGCGGTGATGATACCCGAGGCGCTCTCCAGGGGGAGAGGGCGGTACCTGTCCCTGACGAGGCCGAAGTAGCCGTCCTCGAACCCGATCACCTCATACCCGTGCTGGAGAATCGCGCTCTTGACGACCGCCCGTATAACCGCGTTCATTCCCGGGCAGTCCCCGCCGCCGGTGAGCACCCCTATCCTCTTGGCAGGCATCTTCGGACCCCTTCCCGGCTCTCACATCTCGTACACGGACTTTTTCCCTGATATGTCTTCCCGAAGCGTCCCGTTTTCGAAGTTCACGATGATGACGGAACGGAATCTCCTGGTCGTCTCCACGGTCCAGCCCGAATCGATATGCACCCGCGCCCGGAACTTCCCGGCAAGCTCCCCCCTGCTCTCGTAATATTCCGGGGCGATGCGCCCGAACAGCTCCATCCTCCCGGAGAGGACCTCCGCGCCGAGAGAGAGCTTGTCCGAGAACTGCTCGCCGTCGATCATCGCGATCTCCCTCCCGCCGAGGTCCATCACGCCGTGCAGGCCCCGCGTCTGCTCCACCGTCACGGGCTCGACGGAAATGGTTGGCCCCAGGAACGGGAGGTAGAAGGTCCTGCTCTCCCGTTCTTCCTCGCCCAGGACCATCGTCCTGCCCGCGAACTCCGTCAGCGGCGAGGAGAGGAGGTTTTCCAGCTGCGCGACGTAGGAGGAGACATTGAAGGAGCTCCCCATCACGTCCCAGACGGCGGTCTCCTGCATCCCCCTGACCCAGTCATCGTAGGCGCTCTCCAGGGATGAAAAGTCGACCTTCTCCGTCGCGAAATCGACGGAGAACTGGAGCGGGTTCGGCGGGTTGAACTGCAGGAACGGGGCCCGGATGAACTTTTCATCCTTTAAAATCTCCACCTTCTCGAGCGTTACCTGCACCCGTGCCACATCGCCCGTCCTCTCCATCACCTCGTAGAGGGCGACGACCTTGAGCCCCGTTTTTCTCGAGCGCTCCAGGGCGGCTTCGTCTTTTACCTCGAGCTTCCAGACCGCTTCGGTGACCGAGGTAAGCTCCTGCCGGATGGTAAACCCCGCGCCCGGCCCCGCCGCGATCTCCTTCACGCTCCCCTCCCTGCCCACCTTCTTTATCGGGAGGGTAGCGCAGGCGGACAGTGCGGCAGAGGCCAACAGCACCCACAGCAGGGAAACGGCGGTGCGCATGCGTATCATCTTCCTGCCCCCCTTTCCGTGCGCTTTCTGATTCATTCTATCCTAAAAAAGGGCGGGGGGCATTCCCGCAAGTGAATTTTTTCGCCGGGACGCCTGTGTCACACCCAGCCCAGGGCCCGAACGGCAAATATCCAGAGGGATATGGTAAGGGACGACGCGAGGGTCGATACGATGATGATGGTGGAGGCAAGGGCCGTGTCGCCGCGGAGCTGGAAGGCGAAGACGTAGGTGACCACCGCCGTGGGCACCCCCATCATGATCGTCCCCGTGAGCATGTCGTCCCCGCTGAGCCCTATCAGGTGAAAGAGGAGGATGGCGACCAGGGGGAGGACGAGGTTTTTCAACAGCGCCGCCAGGGTGGTGAGCAGGTAGCTTCCCCGGGAGAGGGCGAAATCGAAAGAGCCGCCCAGGCACAGGAGGGCAAGGGGCAGCGTGGCCGACGAGAGGATATCCAGGGTCCGGGTGAAGATCAGGGGAACGCCGATCTCGAAGTAGCTCCAGGCGATGCCGAGAAAGGCGGAGAGGATCAGGGGGTTGGTGGCGATCTCACGGAAAATTCCCTTTTCCCCCTCTTTCCGCTCGTTTTTGTGGGGAAGGATCAGGGCGATGATGGCCAGAAAGTTCAGGAGGGGAACCATGAATCCCAGGAGAACTCCCGCCTTTCGCAGCGCCGCGTCGCCCGCCGCGCTGTAGACGATCGGGAGCCCCACGTAGGCGAGGTTTGCCCGGAAGGACCCCTGCACGAAGGTCCCCTTCACCGAGGGGGAAAAGCGAAAGACCCTCCCGATAAGGGATGCGAGGAGAAAGACGAAGACCGTGGCGGCGTAGCTCCCGAATATCAGGCCGGGGCTGAAGGCGACGTCGAACTTCGAGGTACCGATCTTGTAGAAGAGAAGGGCGGGGAGGAGCACGTAGTAGATCAGGTCGTTTGAGACCTTCACGAAGGCCTCGTTCACGAAGCCGAACCTTCTCAGGGAGTAACCGCAGAGCACCACGATGAAAACGGGGAATACAGCCGTCACTATGTCCATGTTCGCGTCTACCCGCCGCGGGGAATCAGCACCCGGGTTTTCTCACGGGCCTGCCACGGGGCACTTTTTTGCAATGCACGCCCTGCCTCCACGAGCGGCATGCCCGGTCAGGAGTGCTCATCGATGTCGAAGTATTCCCGCAGGAATGGAACGAGCCTGCGCTCGATCTCGTCCCTCGACCCCCTGAAGACGGAGAGAACCTGCTCCTCCGTCCCCGTGGCGTAGATCGGATCCTCGAAGGGCATGTGGACGCGCTCTTCCGCGTTCTGGAACTCGGGGCAGTGTCTGTCGGCGTGGCCGCAGAGGGTCACGACGAGGTCGAACCGTACATGCCCGAGCTCATCCACGTGCTTGGAATACTGGCGGCTCGTATCGATACCCTCCTCTTCGAGGACCCTGCTCGCGTAGGGGTGGACCCCCGCCGGATGGGTCCCCGCCGAGAAGACGTCGAGCGCGTCGCCGAGACGCCTCGTGACCACCCCCTCGGCCATCTGTGACCGGCAGGCGTTGCCGGTGCAGAGGAGAAGTACCTTCGGTTTGCCCATGGAGACAATTATAGCACTTTCTCTCCCTTTTCATGACACCGGCGTGGAAAGGGACCGGTTGCGGCCTGGCGGGCGGGCCCAAAATTCGGCGATGATTCTTCCCGTCTCTGCTATTATGGTATCCTGATACGAGCTGGGAGGGCACGATAGGATGATCAGGGTTCTGCTCGTGCAGCAGAAAAAAGAGCTCCAGGTCCCCGGACCCGCGACGGTCTCGAAGATACTCGACGAGATCGGCGTGAAGAAGACGACCACCGTCGTGGTGAGCGAAAAGAGGATACTCACGCCCGACAGGACCGTCGAGGACGGCACGGTCCTGGAAGTGATCTCCGTGGTCTCGGGGGGGTAACCGGCGTGAAGTGCAGGCGGTGCAAGAATAACGAGGCGGAGGTGATCCTGCGGCGCCACAATGCCGTCTTCTGCCGGGACTGCTTCCTCCCCTTTTTCGAGAACCAGGTGAAGCGGGCGATATCGGAGCACGGGCTCTTCGAGAAGCACGACCGCATCGCCGTCTGCGTCTCCGGCGGTAAGGACTCGCTCGTTCTGTGGGACGTCCTCCTCCGGCTGGGATACCGGGCCGACGGCCTCTACATCAACCTGGGCATCGGTGAATACTCCCGGCAGTCACAGGAAAAGGTCGACGCTTTTGCCGCCGCGAAGGGGCTGAAAGCGATCATCGTAGACCTGCCGGGGGAGGGGATGGACCTGCCGTCGGTAACGGCGGCGCTGCGGAAGAAGGAGTGTTCGGTCTGCGGGGTCATCAAGCGCCATTTTTTCAACGCCGTGCCCCGCAACCGGGGGTATACCGTCGTGGCAACGGGCCACAACTTAGACGACGAGGCCTCCCGGCTGCTCGGGAACTTTCTCCAGTGGAACACGAAATATATCGAGAAGCAGCACCCCCTTTTGAAGGAGACGCCCTCGGGAATGATGCGGAAGGTAAAGCCCCTCGTACGGCTCACGGAGTACGAGACCGCATGCTACGCCCTCATCCGGGGGATAGACTACATGCTCTACGAGTGCCCCTACGCTCGGGGGGCAACCTCGATGGTCTACAAGGATGCCCTAAACAGCATCGAGGAGAAGATACCGGGCACGAAGGCGCGCTTTCTCTACGGCCTGCTCGCGGGCGAGCTCTCCGGGCTCGGCAGGAAAATGGAGGGCGCCGGTGAGAACGCCGGGGACACAAACGGCCTTGCGTGCGGCTCCTGCGGGGAGCCCACCTACACGGAGCTGTGCGGGTACTGCAGGCTCAGGGCCGCCGTCACGGAAAAGAGGGAGAAGAGATCGAAGGGGGCTCTGAGGTGAACCCCCTTTCCGCCGGAGAGGACGTCATCCTCCTGGACAGCAAGGGAAGGGAATACCTGGTCACCCTGAAGGAGGGGCAGGCCTTCTCGACCCACCGGGGGATGCTCCCACACGACCTCATCATCGGGAGAGAGGAGGGGACGGTGGTCACCACGGAGCGGGGTGACGAATACACCGCCTTCCGTCCCACCTTCAACCAGTTCGTCCTGAACCTGAAAAGGACGGCCCAGATCATCTATCCGAAGGACATCGGGCCCATCCTTTTGTGGGCCGACATCCACCCGGGGGCCTTCGTCGTCGAGGGGGGTGCCGGATGGGGAGCACTCACCATCGCCCTTCTTCGGGCCATCGGGGAAAAGGGGAGACTCGTTACCTACGAGATACGGGAGGACTTCGCGAAAAAGGCCGAGGAGAACGTACGGCGCTTTCTCGGGGACGCCCCCAACCACGAGCTGAGGCGCGGCGACATCTACGAGGGAATTACGGAGAGGGAGGTGGACAGGATCATCCTGGACCTTCCGGAACCGTGGAGGGCCGTCACCCACGCCGCATCGTCCCTTCGAAGCGGCGGCATCCTCCTCGCCTACCTCCCCACGATCATCCAGGTGAGGGAGCTGTGCGAAGCCGTGCGCAACCTGAAAACCTTCACCGAGCCCGAGGTCTTCGAGGTGTCCCACCGGCCCTGGAACGTGAAGGGCCGGTCGGTGCGCCCCGTCTCGTGGGTCTTCTCCCACAGCGCCTTCATCATCGTCACCCGGAAGACCCTCCTGCCGGAATATCGAAACATAGATGATGAATGATCTGTAATTCGGAATTCGGAGTGCGGAATGCGGAATGAACACCCAACGCTAAACGCGAAACGCTAAACGCGAAACCGGTTTCCCGGGACCCGGAACCAGGGACCCGGGACTCGCATTTATTTCGGCCATCTGTCGAGAATGCTCGTCCCCACCAGCAGGCCGAAGTAGTCCTCCTGGTTCTTGATGAACATCATGTCCTTTCCGGCCATGTTCCACCCCGCGAGCTCTCCCTGCTTCAGGGCGCTCCTCCAGCCGAAATTGATCATGTTTATCCCTCTGTTCACGTCCAGGATCTCCGCGCAGTCACCGGCGGCAAACACGTTCGAGACATTGGTCCGCAGATATTCATCCACCAGGATGCCGTTCCCCGTCTTTATGCCGCTCCCGTCGAGAAACTCTATCCGCGGGGTGCGCTCCGTGGCCATGACGACGAGGGTGCATTCCACCTTCTGACCCCCGGTCGTTATCACCCGGTACTTGTTCCCGTCCACGTCGATGATGTCCGCGATATCGGCCCCGTCGAACACCTTTACGCCCCGCTCCTTGAGGATCTCCTTCGCACGCAGCTCGACCTCCCCCGTTATGGGGTTTCCGAACCGGGGAAGACCCGGGTTTATCCAGACCACCTGGAGGCCCAGGCGGCGGAGCGCCCTGGCCGTCTCTATGCCCAGGTAGCCGGGGCCGTACACCAGCGCCGTGTCCGACCGCAGGGCCCTGCCCTTGATCCGCACCGCATCGGCAAGGGAATTCAGCGTCAAAAACGTCCCCTGCGAGGAGGATATGGCCGGCGGGGTCTGGGGGGTGGCCCCCGTTGCGATCAGAAGAAAGTTGTACTCCCGCTCGGTTCCGTCGGTGAAGAGCACCCGGTTGTGGCTCGTATCGATCCGCTTGGCCCTCGCACCGAAGAGTATCTCCACGCCCGCCCCGGCGACGTCCTTTCCCAGGGGCGAGAGGATCGTCTCTTCGTCGAGGTCGCCGAATATCAGCTCGGGGAGGTTCGGCCTGAAATAGAGGGGCTTGAACTCCTCCGTCGCTACTGTGATCTCCGCGTCCCCCTCCCTCTCCTTGAGGATTTTGGCGGCGTTCACGCCCGCCGGACCGCTTCCAAGGATAAGATACCGCACGGCTCTCCCTCCTTTCGTCTCTATATCTTCCAACTTACCACATGCGCCGTGGGAACGCACACGGTTTGACGGTGGTGCCCGAAAAAAAACAGTATTACAGTAAATAGGCGGTCCGACGATGTCAACAAAAAGAACGTCTCCCCGGGCCCGGGAACCAGACGACGGAAACGCCCCCCCAGAGCGGTTCCGCCCTGCCCGGTAGGCACCGACCGTCAAATCACCACTTTTTTTCGGTTATTTAACCGGATGCCCGGCAATATCCCGTCCTGCCATCAAAAATAAACCATTGTAATTCAATGTGTTACGGCAATTCGTCCGTTCGGCATGCATATTGCTCACTAACAGTTAACGGTTATGAGGGGAGATGCTGTTTTAGCAAAACACCTCCTCCTTTTTGGGAGAGCGTTCCGCGGCTTCTTTTATTGCGTATTTTCGGTGGATTGAACGGTATGCGCGGTTGCAGAGGCAACAAAATGAATTCACGGGGCTTTCTGGCACAATTCCTCAACATGATGCCCCATATTGCACAAAAGCACTTAACCCGGGAAAAACGATTTTTTGTTCAGAGGGAGGGAAGGTCACAGAAATACCTTTCGGCCCTCTTTACGAACTGTCGTTGCTTAATCAGGAATATTTCTGATCTGTGCAACAAAACTACTACAAAAAAGGGGGTGATAGCACGACCAAAACCATTTTTCCTGTCATTTCACTATCCACACTGCTTTGAACGCCAAACTGTAAGGAGGGGATATGAGCATTAAATGGATACGAAGGAAAGGCAAGTATACGGTGCTGCTGTGTGCGCTGCTCTTCGCCACCGCCCTGTTCATCGGGTGTGACGACGGAGACGACGGCAAGCCCGGATCGAGCGCGGGAACCCTTTCCGGAACGGTAACCGTAGAAGACACATCAATAGGCATCCCTGACGTCACGATATCCACCGAACCAGACATACAGGGAGACATAACGACCGACGCGAGCGGAAACTACTCTGCTACACTCCCCATCGGGGTATACCAGGTCACCTATACACGGGACAACTTCGGGTCAGCCACCGAATCAGTAAGTATTGTCGCCGAAGCTAACGTAGTCAGGAATGTGGAGCTCAGCGGCCAGCCCGTGGTGGTCATCGCCTCGGCTGCGTCGGGGGCTGTCAGCCCGGGAGACCCGGTATCGCTCTCGGCCACGGTGGAAGCGCTCGACGGCTCCACGATCCAGAGCATCCTCTGGGAGCAGAGCAGCAGCGCGCCGGTTCAGGACATCAACCCGCCTGACGCGCTCGCCACGACGGTCACGCTGGGGACTCTTGACGCCTACCGGGACGAGCTCTTCACGGTGCTCACGGAGCCTCCCATCTCCGAGGCGCAGCTTCCCCCCGACATCGAGCTTCCCGAAAGCGGGTTCGTCGGCGGCCTTCAGGACCGGTTTCAGGTGGTGGGACTGGATCCCTTCTCCCTCGAGGAGGCCGCCCTGGTCACCATGAAGGTCACCGTCACCACGAGTTCGGGACCCTACCACGACGAGGTGGAGATCCACGCCACGCTCCCCTGGAAGGTAACCACAGGGGTAAACAACGTGCCAATCGGGATACCGGTGCTGATGCACGGTGGAACGGTGGGCGGCACGCAGTCCTCCTGGGACTGGACGCTCACGCCAGCCAGCGGATCGAGCGCGACGCTCGATGACGGCACCCTGCAGAACCCCACCTTCACGCCCGACGTGGACGGCACGTATACCGTTGCCGAGGCCAACAGCGGCACATCGATCGACGTGTACGCCGGCACCTGGGAGGGTATCATCACCGGCCAGGACTCAGAAGGGCGGCCTGAAGCCAGTAATTGCATTATCTGTCACCCAACAGTCGTGCCAGATTGGGCAAAGACCGGTCACGCAGTGATATTCACGGACAACATGAACAACCCCAGCGGCCACTGGAGGCTGAGCTGCGCCGGCTGCCACGGCGTCGGTTATGACACCGCCGTGGACAACGACGGCTGGGACGAGGCCATCGCAGCCGAGGGGTGGGTTGTTCCGGATCCCGGACCCGGGGTCTGGGCCGACATACTGGATACATATCCAGATACCGCCAGGCTCTCCAACATCCAGTGCGAGAACTGCCACGGCCCGCAGAATTCGTCCGGCCTTCCCCACAGCCTTGGCCACAGCAGTTACCCGGCACGGTTAAGCCTCGCCTCGGAGGTGTGCGCCTCCTGCCACGGCGAGCCGCTCCGGCACGGCCGCTTCCAGCAGTGGCAGCTCTCCCACCACGCCGACTACGCGGTCGCCATCGATGAGGGGCAGAGAACAGACTGCGCCCGCTGCCACACGGCCAACGGGTTCCTGGCCTGGGGCGAGGAGGCCGACTGGGGTGACCAGGAACTCTCCGCGATCACCTGGACGGAGGACGAGACCCACCCGCAGACCTGCGTCACCTGCCATGACCCGCACGCCGTCGGGACCACAACCGGCACGGGGACGGACGCGACCACCCGGGTCTTCGACGACACGCCCGTGCTCGCAGCCGGCTGGAGCGCTTCCGGCGTTGGCAACGGCGCCATCTGCATGACCTGCCACAACACCCGCAGGGGACTCTACAACGACGCAGCAGCCGCAGCCGGCACGGTCACCTTCTCTGACGGCCGCGCTCCCCACGGCGGCGCCCAGGGAGACATGGTGATGGGTCAGAACGCCTTCTTCGTTACTATTGGAGCTCGGGGGCCCCACTCGATAATCGACGACACCTGCGTCAACTGCCACATGGAGAAGTCGCCGCCGCCGGCTCTCCTCAGCTATAACCAGGGCGGTTCGAACCACACCTTCGAAGCCAGCATCGACATCTGCTCCGAGTGCCACACCTCCATCAACGGGGATGCGCTCCATGACGCTATCGAAGCGGAAATGGAGAGGCTCATCGACGAGCAAGAGCTCGCCATCGCAGAGCTCATGAACGCCCAGCTGGCATCAACGGACATCACCCTGTTTGACAGCGCGCGTCGGGATGAGGATGCGGCGGTAGTCGCCGTTATCTCCCTGGACTCGTCGGTAACCATCGCAAACTTCGGGGAATCCCATGGCCGCATGTCCATGGACGTAAACGACGGCACGACAACCTATGAAAACGTACAGCTCCGGCGTGTTGCCATAGGCAATAATACGGTTTTCGATTCGGGGGACAACCTCTTCGCATCCTATGAGGAGGGTGTTATCATACTGAAGGCTGGGTGGAACATCCTCATGGTGGAGAACGACGGATCCCACGGTATCCACAATCCCCCATTCGCCACCTCGATTCTCGGCGCCGCAGGGAACGTCCTTTCCACCACCGACTTCACGACAGCGACCCCCGTACCCTAAACCCGGTCATGGGCAAAACCGAGCCAGTAAACCCGGCGGGGCCTGAAAGGTCCCGCCGGGTTTTTTTCTCCCCTACGTGTAATGAACACAGGCACCCTGCAAACGATGGCCTTCTGCCGCATTAGTCCGGCTTTTCCCGCAGCGGCGTTATTTTCATTTTTACCGGAAAGATTTTTGTGCTACTCTATGGGCAAATTTGTGCCTGAAGGGAGAAAACGAAAGAGCATAACATACGAACTCTCCAGTAAAGGAGCACGTGTCATGATGCGAAAGCTATGTGCATCACTCGTTCTTTCAACCCTCCTCATCGCTCCGGCCGGGATCTTCGCCGCCGAGCTTCACAGCACATCGAAAACCTACCTGCGCATCCGGGAGACGGCAAGCGGCGACAACCTCATCCCCCTGTACGAATACCTGGACGTGAACGCCGAGAACATCGGGGGCAGGGATATCTCCTTCTACGCAGCGGGGTGGGGAAGGTTCGACCTCGCCGACGAGACCTATCCCGGTGAGGCCGAGGGGGACCTCCAGTACGCCTACCTGCGCATCCGGGAAATCACCGGGGACAACACGATCGACCTGGGGAGGTTCTGGATCTCCGAAGGGGTCGCCTCTGAGCAGATCGACGGGATCGCCCTCAAGACGGGACTTGCGGGAGGCCTGGGATTCTCCGTCTACGGCGGCCTGCCGGTGGAGACCGACTTCGACAACAGGAGCTCCGATTACATCTTCGGCGGGAGAGTGTCCTACGAGCACGCCGGCGAGGACGGGCTCCTCTTCCGCCTGGGCGTCTCGGCACTCAAGGAGGACAACGACAGCAACGATTTCCGCGAGGAGGAGGGGTTCGACGTCTGGCTCCGCCCCATTGAGGCGCTGGAGGTGCAGGGCCGCTCCTTCTACAACTCGATCTCGTCGGGATGGATGGAACACAGCTACTACCTGACGGCAAAGCCCGCGCCAAAGCTGAGGATACGGGGGGAGGCGTCCCTGGTCGATTACGAGCACTACTTCCAGTCGCCCACGCTCAGCGTCTTTTCACCCCTCTTCCAGGACCCGGGGGAGTCGGTACTGGTAATCGGGGCCGGCGCCGACTACACCTTCACGTCCCGCGTAAGCGGCGGCGTCGATTTCAAGAACTACGACTACGACATCATGGGAACGGCGAACCTCTTCGGCGGCAGGCTCACCTACGCGGGCCCGAAGTCGCTCGATCTCGGCCTGGCCATCCACCGGATGGACGGCGAAACGGACGAGCTCTCCTACAACCAGTTCAGGGTCTACGGCCAGAAGAAATACGGCAAGATCGACGTCACCGTCGACATCTTCGACGTGAACTACGACGAAAAGATCCGGGGCGAGGACAACGCCATATCCCTCTCCCTTGCCGGCGGATACGCCATCAGCGACAAGGCCCGGATAGGCGCCGATTTCGAATACGCGGAAAACCCGAACTTCGACGAGGACCTGAGGGTCTTCATCAAGTTTATCTACCAGTTCGGTGAAATCCCATGGGGGGCTTAGGAATGAAGAACCTCTTCGCCAAGATTACGCTCGTTATCATTTTAACCGCGGTCATCGCGGCCTTTTTCGCCTGCGCCGAACGCAGGTACGAGGTCGTCTGGCACCCCGAGGAGCTGGATAAAAAACCCCTGTGCAGCGAGTGCCACGAGGACGACAAGACGGCGCTGGACCACACGGCTGATTACATAGAGAGGCACAAGTTCTACTCTTCCCAGCAGCAGGAGACCTGCGCGGTCTGCCACAAGCAGTCCTTCTGCGCGGACTGCCACGCCAACTACGAGGAGATCAAGCCGAGCGACAAGTACAAGGACTCCCCCGAGCGGGCACTCCCCCACCGGGGGGACTACATAACCCAGCACCAGATCGACGGGAAGATCAACCCGGCTTCCTGCTTCAAGTGCCACGGCCGCCAGAACAACAGGGGGTGCAAGCGATGCCACAGGTAAGATCCTATCCACTGCTCGTACTCGTGCTTTTCACCGGCCTTCTCATGCTTTCGGGATGCAGCGACAACAGCACCACGGCGGTCTTCGACCCGGATAGCGGCCATCCCTCCGGGTGGATCGCCTCCCATCCTTCCTTCGCCCTGCCCGATGCGGGCGACTGCACGAACTGCCACGGGACCGACCTCGGAGG
>WVXK01000099.1:5564-6095 GCA_011773515.1 Deltaproteobacteria bacterium | reverse complement strand
GCGTGCCACCACGACAACCCTCAGACCCCGAACTGGATCTCGTTGCACCCCGCTTCCGCACTGCCAGACGCGGCGAGCTGCACCTTATGCCACGGGACCGACCTCGGAGGGGGTAACTCGGGGGTGTCCTGCCTGCACTCGGCGTGCCACCACGACACCATTTCAAACTGGGTATCCATCAACATAAACAACCCAGCCAACGAACACGGTGCTTCCGCGAAGAGGGCTCCCGGCAGTTCCGGTTTCATCTCATGCAAGATCTGCCACGGCAACAATTTTTCAGGGGGAATCTCGGGAAACTCTTGCTTCGCCTGTCACTTTGCTGGGGGACCTCACCCAACAACCTCGCTTCTCGTGACGGGCTCTCTGTGGCGCGATGTTACTCCTCCAACTCACACCACGACCCACCCGGGCAACGCTCCCGTCTGTGGAGAATGCCACGCGGGGGGACTCAACTCACCGGATCCGCCGCCGGATCCGCCGAACCTGGTCGATCCTCCCGACTGCTTCAACAACACCCTCTGCCACGGA
>WVXK01000099.1:0-5496 GCA_011773515.1 Deltaproteobacteria bacterium | reverse complement strand
CGATTCGGTTGACAATACCCATAAATCCTATTATTAGTAGTGAAAAGGGCTGTATACAATATACAGATGGCCGGAGTTTTACCCATGGTAGAAAAACGGGTCAAACCAGGGGGGGCGAAACTTGCCGCACACGCCGCCATCTTTTTGCTGCTGATTCTCTTTGCGGGCTGCGAGAAGAAGGAGGCCAGAGCGCCCGTCAGTCCGCCCAGGCCACCGGAAGCAAAGAACATGGAAGGCTCCCTCACCATCGGGCTCATCCCCGAGCACAACATCTTCACCCAGCTGGAGAGGTACGAGCCCCTCGCACGCTACCTCTCGGAGAAGATCGGCAGGGAAATAGAGCTGAAAGTGCTCTCCCAGTATGGCAACATCATCGACAATTTCGTTTCAAAAGGGCTCGATGGGGCCTTTTTTGGAAGTTTCACCTACGCGCTGGCACACAGAAAACTGGGTGTTGAAGCACTCGCCAGACCGGAGACCTTCTCGGGCGCCATCTCCTATCACGGTATAATCTTCGTTCGGAAAGACAGCGGTATCACGACCACCGCGGACATGCGCGGCAAGCGATTCGCCCTCGTGGACAAGGCAACGACGGCAGGATATCTTCTCCCTCTCCATTTCTTCATCGCGAACGACGTACCCGATTACAGAACCTACCTGAAAGAGGTCTACTTCGCGGGGACCCACGAGGACGCGATCTACGACGTCCTGAACAGAAAAGCGGACATTGGGGCAGCAAAAAGCACCGTTTTCGAGAGGATCGCAACGCTCGATAACCGGTTGATAGACGAGCTGATCATCCTCGCGAAATCCCCTGAGGTTCCGGAGAACGCCCTCGCCGTGCGGAAAGACCTCGATGCATCGGTCAAAGACAAACTGAAAAATTCCCTGCTCACGATGCAAGACGAGCCGGAGGGCAGAAACGTGTTGAAACGGTTCGGAGCGAAGAGGTTCATCGAGACGAGAGACAGCAACTACGAGCCCATCTATCGCTACACCCGGGAGATAGGTCTAAACCTCAACACCTACGATTACCGGAACGAATAGTGAAGAAGAAGATTATCATCGGTCTTGGGGCCTTCTGCCTGATATTTCTCTTGGGAGCCGTGTATCTTGTTTTCTCCATCGAGCGGGCGACGTCCACCCTCAGCAACCTCGTCATGCTCCATCAGGCGGAGATCGTGCGGGAGAACCTTATGATAAACATCAAGAGGGTACAGGCCGATCTCAGCCGCCAGGACACGCCCTACGCGCGGGACTTCGACACGATCGTCTTCCACGTGAGGACGATGAAGAAGGCAGCGGATGAATGTTTCAATTGCCACCACTCAGGCGTCGTAACGGCGCGGCTCACCGAGCTGAACAACCAGATAGAGATGTACAAACGTGCGCTGAGCAGGATCTTCACCATAAGCGCAAATGCCGCGCGAATCGAATCGGAGACGGATAACGCTTATAAGGTAGGAGACCAGCTCAGCGAGCAGCTGAGCGATATGCTGATCATGGCGGACGTGAACCTCGAGAAGAAGACGAAAACGGTGCTCGGGAAGATCAACGACACGAAATTCATCCTCTTTTCCCTGATCGGGGTCGCCCCGTTCATTGCCGCAGGATTGTCGCTCTTCTTCATACGGGGAATTACGAAACCGATCGATGAGATGCTGAACGCGACGAGGAGACTGGAGGGAGGCGACCTCGACTATCGGATCGGTGCGCTGCAGGATGAGTTCGGAGAGGTGGCGGCATCGTTCAACAACATGGTAAGCTCCCTGAAAGAACAGATGGAGAAGATGCAGCGGACCGAACAAATGGTGGTTTTTGGAGAGTACGCGGCGAAGCTTGCACACGATATACAGAGTCCCCTCGCAGGGATAAAGGTATCGCTGGAAGTGCTTCCCGATAAGGTAACGCTCCCCGAGAAGGAACGGGAGCTGCTGTCGAGAATAGGCTCTGAGCTCGGCCGAATCGAATCGCTTCTGGAAAACCTCCTCGATTTTGCCAGGCCCCCAAAACCCCAATTCATGCCCGTGGAAGTGAGCAAAATACTGGCCAGCGCCGTCAATTTCTCACGGAAACGCCAACCTCGAACATCCAAAGATGCGAGGGAGATAGAGATCGTGAACAGGGTCAACGAAGACCTCCCGAAGATAACTGCGGATCCCATGCAGCTGCAACAGGTATTTTTAAATCTGCTCAACAACTCCTTCGAAGCGATGCCTGATGGCGGCACGTTGACGATCTCGGCTGCTCACGACGCCCCCGCAAAAACGGTAGAAATCGAGATATCCGACACCGGCAGGGGGATAGAAGACGATCTCCTCGCCCAGATATTTCAGCCATTTTTCACCACCAAGGCGAAGGGCACCGGCTTGGGGCTCGCCATCTCCAAGCAGCTCATCGAACAAAACGGCGGCGCGATCGCCGTTTCCAGCAGCCGGGAAGGAGGAGCCACCTTCCGGGTAACCCTTCCCGCAGACGGGGAAAGGGAGGCACCGGGGATATGAGTGACCGGGGAAAAGTGTTCATCCTGGACGACGACGACCTCATCGTCTCGACGCTGACCTGGGCCCTTGCAAACCAGGGGTACGACGTCTCTGGGGAAACGGGCACCGAGAAGATCGTCGACAAGATACGGTCATCAGCCCCCGACGTGGTCCTTCTGGATATTGCTCTTCCCGGGATGAGCGGGATCGACATACTGGAAGAGATGGCGAGACAGGAGATCCCCTCTTCCGTCGTGATGCTCACCTCCGATAAAACTGCCGAAACCGCCGTCACGGCGATGAAGATCGGAGCCGTCGATTATATCACCAAGCCCTTCAACCTGGAGGAAGTGAAGATCATCATCGGCAATATCATAGAAAACAGGCGGCTCAGGCAGGAGGTAGACTATCTGAGAACGGTGAGCGCCGACCTCTTCGAGAAGGAGATAATCGGAGAATCGAAGGCGATCAGCGAGTTGCTCGATCGGATCGAGAAGATCGCCAAGGCCGGGGTCGACACGATACTCATCACCGGCGAGAGCGGAACGGGCAAGGAGCTCGTGGCACGCTACATCCACATAATGATGCACGCAGCGGTGACGCCGCGCCAGGCACCTTTTATCGGAATCAACTGTGCGGCATTTCCCGAGACCCTCCTGGAGAGCGAGCTCTTCGGCTACACGAAGGGCGCCTTCACCGACGCGAAGGCAGATAAAAAAGGTATCTTCGAAGCAGCACGGGGGGGAACCATCCTTCTCGACGAAATCGGGGAGATGAAACCAGATCTCCAGAGCAAACTCCTGCGCGTGCTGGAAGAGCGGGCGATCCGGCAAATCGGGGGAAAGGAGGAGGTGCCAATCGACGTGACGGTCATCGCCACGACCAACAAGAACCTCCTGGATTCCATTGAAAAGGGTTCGTTCCGCACCGATCTGTATTACCGGTTGAACACCTTTCCCCTCCATATCGTGCCCCTCAGAGAGAGGGTGGAGGACATCCCGGTCCTGGCCAGACACTATCTCACCTATTTCGGAACGAGATACAACAAGAAAACCCCGAGGGGTATCTCTCCCGAGGCTGAAAGACTCATGGTTTCCTGTCGATGGCGGGGAAACGTGAGGGAGCTTCGAAACGTCATCGAGAGAATCGTCGTGCTCGAGAGCGACGAGCTGATCATGCCCGAACACCTCCCGAAGGAGATGCAGGGAACATCGGCCCCCACGGCCGTCGGGGAAAAGGGAAGGTTCATCCTTCCCGAAGGGGGGTTGTCCCTCGACGAATTGGAAAAAGACCTCATGGTTCAGGCCCTCGAGCGGACCAACCACAACAAGACCCAGGCTGCCGAACTCTTAAATATCAGCTACGAATCCATCCGGTATCACATCAAGAAATACGGGTTGGAATAGATAGCCTCACGTCTTATCCACTTTCAACACCTGATTTGCGATCGTTTTGACAAGGAAGAGATCGAAGGGTTTCCGGAGAAAATAGTGTGCCTGGCTGTAAATTTCCCGCTTCAGCCCATCATCGAGACGACTGCTCGACATCATGATGATCTTCGTATCCGGCGATATCTCGACCATCTGTTTCATCAGATCGATGCCGCTTGAGTCGGGAAGGTTTATATCTAGAAAGCAGAGGGTGTAGAGAGAGCGATCCATCTCCGAGACGGCTTCCGCTCCCGATTCGACACTTTTGACCTCGTCACACAGGTCACGCAGAACTTCCGTCAGTGCAAAATGGATCATCGGGTCGTCGTCGACGATCAGGATCTTCTTCATAGTTTCCGGACAAGGCAAGTACCATTCCACCACCATAAGTTTTCCCCTAACGAGAAAAAGTAGCATTATTTCGGGGCTTTGCGGAAACAGCGGGAGGGAGACGCTCCCGTCCCATCGTTTGGCCCGGGAATTTTCAGGATACCAACTAAGGAATTTTCCGGTATTTTATCGCAAAGAGGACGTTTCTTGAAAAAATACTCAGTGTTTATAAGGGTTTATCGAGTAACACATCGGTGGCATGCAAATTGCTCTCGATGGTCTTTACCGAAGAATCACGAATAACCGAGTAGTGCAAAACGGAACCATTATGGCACCCGTTTTCGGACAAATAAACCAAAAGGGGGGTGATAGAAAACCGAAGGATATCAAGGAAAGAGCTCTTTTCGCAGTGAAAGAAACATGGTTAAAACAGAAGAACGAAGGAGGTNNGAAGGAGGTTACGGTATGAAAAGCAGGAAATACCTGTTTACCAATCTGGCAATTGTACTCGTCCTTGCATTTTCACTCGTGCTTGCCGGGTGCTCCGACAGCGACGATGTCGTACCTGCTGCAGGTCCGGCCGCGACCTTCGTGGGGAGCGACCAGTGCCAGACCTGCCATCCGACCATCTACAGCTCCTCCATCGAGTCGGGGCACAACTTCAAGCTGAACAAGATCGAAGGCGCTGCGGAGCCGACCTACCCCGTCTTCACACCGGGGATAACCGGTGCCCTCGCCCTGATCGACGACGACGACACCGAATCAGGCGATCCCAATCCCGGTAACGGGACGGACAACACCCTCGGGACGCCTGATAGCTACGCCGACGTCTCCTACGTGATCGGCGGCTACAACTGGAAGGCCCGGTTCGTCGACGCCGACGGTTACATCGTCACCGGCACCGAGGTCCAGTACAACCTCGCAACCGGAGCGATGGGGGGCTACCACAACAACGAAACCGATAAACCCTACAACTGCGGCAACTGCCACACCACGGGATGGATGCGTTTCGACGCTGCAAACAACCCGAACCGTCAGGACGGCCTCGCCGGCATGGACGGCACCTGGGACCAGGAGGGTATCCAGTGCGAGTCGTGCCACGGCCCCGGGTCGAACCACGTGCAGTCCCAAAGTGCTGCCGACATCACGAGAGTTGCCTCAGCCCGCACCACCGCCGACTTTCTGGCTGCCGACATGGGCTCCAGCAAGGCCGTGGCCTGCAGCGAGTGCCACACCCGGGACGGTGAGAAGGA
>WVXK01000098.1 GCA_011773515.1 Deltaproteobacteria bacterium | reverse complement strand
CACGGGGCACGCTAATCCTGTGGGAAGCAGGGAGGTCCACCTCCCAAGGCTAAATACTCTTGGCGACCGATAGTGTACAAGTACCGTGAGGGAAAGGTGAAAAGAACCCCTGTTAGGGGAGTGAAATAGAACCTGAAACCGTATGCCTACAAGCAGTGGGAGCACTATGCTGACTGAAAACCCCAACGATGTTGGGATTGTCGGAAGGTGTGACCGCGTGCCTTTTGGAGAATGAGCCGGCGAGTTAATCTCTGTGGCCAGGTTAAGGCAGTGACAGCCGGAGCCGTAGCGAAAGCGAGTCTGAACAGGGCGTGGCCCTTCGGGGCCGGAGTCGCAGGGATTAGACCCGAAACCAGGTGAGCTACCCATGGCCAGGGTGAAGCGAAGGTAACGCTTCGTGGAGGCCCGAACCTTTAGCAGTTGCAAATGCTTGGGATGAGCTGTGGGTAGAGGTGATATGCCAAACGAACCTGGAGATAGCTTGTTCTCCCCGAAATAGCTTTAGGGCTAGCCTCAAGCGTTTAGTGGCGGAGGTAGAGCACTGGATTGGCTAGGGGGCTAATCGCTTACCAAACCAAACCAAACTCCGAATGCCGTCACTTCAGAGCTTGGGAGTCGGACTGCGGGAGATGAGTTTCGTGGTCGAGAGGGAAACAGCCCAGACCGTCAGCTAAGGTCCTCAAGTCTAGGCTAAGTGGGAAAGGATGTAGGATTGCCTGGACAGCCAGGAGGTTGGCCTAGAAGCAGCCATCCTTTAAAGAGTGCGTAACAGCTCACTGGTCAAGCGATCCTGCGCCGAAAATGTAACGGGGCTCAAGCCTAGCACCGAAGCTACGGGTCCTTCGACATCTTGTCGAAGGGCGGTAGGGGAGCGTTCTGCAGGGCGTAGAAGCCAGACCGTGAGGACTGGTGGAGCATGCAGAAGTGAGAATGCCGGCATGAGTAGCGCAAAACACGTGAGAACCGTGTTCGCCGTAAGTCTAAGGTTTCCTAGGGCAATGTCAATCAGCCCAGGGTTAGTCGGGCCTAAGCCGAGGCCGAAAGGCGTAGGCGATGGACAACGGGTTAATATTCCCGTACCACGTCGGGTCGTTCACCTTCGGGTGTGAAGCGATGGGGGGACGCAGAAGGGTAGGCCAGCCTGTTATTGGATTCAGGTGCCAAGCCTGTAGGGAGATGAAGGCAGTAGGCAAATCCGCTGCCGGATCCTGAGAGGTGATAGGCGGTGCCCATAGGGCCGCAAGTGGCTGAGCCCATGCTGCCGAGAAAAGCCCCTAGCGAGACCCACGTGCCCGTACCGCAAACCGACACTGGTAGACGGGTAGAGTATACCAAGGCGATCGGGAGAACCCTCGTTAAGGAACTAGGCAAAATAACCCCGTAACTTCGGGAGAAGGGGTGCCCCGGTAGGGTGAGGTGCTAAACGCAACCGAGCCCGAAGGGGTCGCAGTGAAATGGCCCTGCCGACTGGTTACCAAAACCACAGGTCTCTGCTAAAGCGTAAGCTGATGTATAGGGGCTGACGCCTGCCCAGTGCCGGAAGGTTAAGGGGAAGGGTCATGCTGGCTTCGGCCAGCGGCAGCTCTGAACCGAAGCCCCGGTGAACGGCGGCCGTAACTATAACGGTCCTAAGGTAGCGAAATTCCTTGTCGGGTAAGTTCCGACCCGCACGAATGGCGTAACGACTGGGGCACTGTCTCAACGAGGGACCCGGCGAAATTGAAATAGGTGTGAAGATGCGCGTTACCCGCAGCAGGACAAAA
>WVXK01000097.1:16357-33101 GCA_011773515.1 Deltaproteobacteria bacterium | reverse complement strand
GAGTACAACGAATTCAGGGACAAGGGCTTCGAGCTCCTCTCCATCGTCCTCCAATCGGGGGACCTGAAAGATGTCCGGGACATCATGGAGGAAAAGAAGCTCAACTATCCCGTCCTGCATGACAAGGATTTCAGCGTGGCAACGAAGATTTACCGCCTCGCGGGGCCGATCCCGCTGAAGGTGATCATCGACCATAACGGTATCGTGAGGTACGCCCACGTGGGTGACTACCCGCCGAATGAAAATGAGGTCCCCTACGTCCTGGAGGATCTTCTCGCAGAGATGAGGGCACAGGCTCCCGGGGATTGAGGCGGACCATCACAGCGAACAAATAGGAGGATTCCGGATGAAAAAGATCGGCGTCCTTGTGCTGCTCATCCTGGCTTTTTTTCTTCTCACGCCCGCATCCGGGCAGGACAAAAACGGGCTGGACGTGGGCGACAGGGTCACCAATTTCAAGGCCCGTGACCTTTCCGGGAGGGAGATCTCCTTTGACGAGGATATCCTGGACAAAACGAGCCGGACGATGATCTTTTTCATGACCACCGCCTGCAGCGCCTGCTTCGAGGAGCTGAAGGATATCAGCGAGTTCGTCAAGCAAAACAGGGGAAAACTGTCCGTCTGGGCGGTAGCCGTCGACCTGCGCGGGGAGAAGACGGTCAAACCCTACGCCGAGACGTACAAATTCGCGGCAGACTATATACTGGACCCGAAGTTCAAGCTGCCCAGGCTTTTCGGCTTCTCCTACACCCCCTCCTTCGTGCTGATAGACGGCGAAGGGAAGATCCTCTACAAGAAGGGAGGGTTCACCGCGGGGGAAAACGTGAAGGCGATTATCAGTAAGTTTGTGGAATAAATGCATCCTTCGGCGGAAGGGTCCGAGGGTTCAAGGGTTCGAGGAAACAAATGGTAATTCGGAATTCGGAATGCGGAATGCGGAATGCGGAATGAAAACCCGAGAAGAACAGATGTTAAGATTTCCTGAACCCTCATGTTTAACTCTAAACGCGAAACCGGTCTCACGGGACCCGGGACTCGGGACTGCAGACTCCCCGTGATGGTAGTGGAGAGTGCAAAATAAGAGAATGCAAAACCTTCGAGAGGTGATTGGAACTACGAACTATGAACTATGAACCACCGACGCAGAGTTTTTTCCCTGCAAGGATAATTAATTAGAGTTTTTGAGGTTATATATTGCATATCGCGAGCAGTAACCGGCATCCTGGGGTTACGTCACTTTTTCTCTCCCTGGTTCTTATGATCCCCTGCCTTATCTATGCGTTCGGCGGCCCGGGAAGGGCCGGGTACGTCGGTTCGAAGACCTGCGGGAAGTGTCACGAGGAGGTCTACGACACCTGGAAGGTGACTCCCCACGCCAACATGCTCAGGGACGCGAAGGAGAATCCCTCAGTCATCCGCGCGAAGAACTTCGAGGCAGTCCCCTTTGACAAAGACGACATCTACTGGGTGATCGGGAGTCACTGGATACAGAAGTACATAACCTTCATCGACGACGATTACTACGTCCTTCCGAAATACTGGAACATAACCAAAGACGAATGGGAGCCCTACTCGATATTCAACTGGCGCCAGCAGCCCTACACCGTGTTCTGCGACGGCTGCCACACCACCGGTTTCGACCCCGAGACCCTCACCTTCCACGAGCCCTCCATCGGCTGCGAGGCCTGTCACGGCCCGGGGAAGAAGCATGCCGAAACGGAGGAGCCGGGTGACATCGTCAACCCGGCGAAGCTCGACAAGGTGAGGCGCGACATGATATGCGAGGCGTGCCACACCGATGGGAAGGACAAGAAGTACGGCGGCAAGTACCCCTTCCCCGCGGGGTACACGCCCGGGGAGGACCTGAACGACTACTTCACCGAGTTTTTCGCGCCCAAGCCCAAGTCCCGGAAGTGGTACTGGGGAACCGTCGACTACGGGGAGAGGCACCGGATGTACCTCTACTGGGCGAACAAGTTCTACTCCACCGGCAGGGCGTGCGACATCTGCGGTTTCGACCGGGGGATCACCCAGGTCCAGGAGCGCTACATGTCGCGCGACGAGTACTGCGGCACCTGCCACGTGAAGCTGTATAAAATCGAGAGCCTCCACACCAAGCACGATCCCGGTGACGTGCAGTGCGTCGACTGCCACCCGCCGAAGACCACCGACGACGGCCTGAGGTACTCGATACACGACCACAAGTTCGACTTTTCCGGGCCGGAGCTTGCCTGCACCGAGTGCCACACCAAGGATGACGAGCGGCTGAAGAGAAAGCCCTCCCATGTTTTTCACTTCTCACCGGTGAAATCGAGGGGAGTTGCAACCATCGAGGAGGCCTGCACCCGGTGTCACGAGGGGATCGATGTCACCGAAGCGCTCAGGAAGTGGAGGAGGGGAAGGGTCGTTAAATAAAAAAATGGTAATGCGGAATGCGGAATTCGGAATGCGGAATGAAAACCCAGAACAACGGGGAGCAGAAAAGAATCAGGTTGCATTTTCCCGTTTCTCGTTTCTGGTTCAACCGTAAACCGGAAACCGGAAACTGCACTCCCGGGCTTTCCCCGGTTACCTGTTTCTCCCCACGCAGTAATACTCGATCCCGAAGCTCTTCATCCTCGCCGGGTTGTAGAGGTTTCTCCCGTCGAAGATGAGGGGTTTTTTCATCAGCTTCTTTATCTTGTCGAAGTCGGGCTCCCTGAACAGGGGCCACTCGGTGAAGATGAGCAGGGCGTCGGCGTTTTTCAAGACTTCGTAGTTGCCCCTGCCGAAGGAGACGGCGCTGTTTCCCCTGAACCGCTCCCGGGCATTTTTCATTGCGATGGGGTCGAAGGCCTTCACCTTCGCCCCCCCGTTCACGAGATACTCGATCACGTCGATGGAGGGGGCCTCCCTGATGTCGTCGGTGTTCGGCTTGAAGGCGATACCCCACACGGCGAAGGTCCTGCCGGAGAGCTTTCCGGAAAAGTGCTTTTTTACCTCCTCTGCGAAGCGTTTGCGCTGGTCGTCGTTGATCCTGACCACCGAGTCGAGCAGGCGGGGCCTGACCCGGCTTCCCTTCGCCGTCGATATGAGGGCGCGCAGGTCCTTCGGGAAGCAGGAGCCGCCGAACCCGATCCCCGGGTAGAGGAACTTGTTCCCGATTCGTGGGTCGCTCCCGATGCCTTTCCTGACGCTCTCCACGTCGGCCCCGACGGCGTCGCAGATCCTGGCGATCTCGTTCATGAAGGAGATCCGCGTGGCGAGCATCGCGTTGGACGCGTACTTCGTCATCTCCGAGGAGCGGATGTCCATCACCGTGACTTTCTCCCCCCTCCGGGAGAAGGGCCCGTAGAGCTCCTTCATGACCTCTGCCACCCGTGAACTCGAACAGCCGATGACGATCCTGTCGGGGAACATGAAGTCTTCGACGGCCGCGCCCTCCTTCAGGAACTCGGGGTTGTTGACCACGTCGAACTCCATGTCGCTGTCGACTATGTTTTCCCCGATGATCTCGGCCACCCTGTCGGTGGTGCCCACGGGCACGGTGGACTTGGTAACGACGATCTTGTAGGAGTTCATGTTCCGGGCGATGCCTCTTGCGGCGTCGAATATCCCTTCCAGGTTTGCCTCACCCCTCCGCCCCGATGGCGTTCCCACGGCGATGAAAATGATAAACCCTCCCTCGACGGCCTTTTTAAGGTCCGTCGTGAAGGACAGCCTCCCCTGCCGGAAGTTCTTCTCCACGAGCTCCGGAAGGCCCGGCTCGTATATCGGGATAACGCCCTTTTTCAGCCTTTCCGTTTTTTTCCTGTCGATGTCGTAGCAGATTACCTCGTTGCCCATCTCGGCGAAACATGCGCCCGTCACGAGGCCCACGTACCCCACTCCGATCACTGAGAGTCTCATAGTTCCCCCGGGAAAGTATCTGGGTGATAAAAGCTAATCCAAGACAGTCTCTATTAAACCCTTCAATGTTTCATGATCGACGGCCCCTACCTTGCTGAAGGCGAGGATGCCCTTTTTATCGATGAGGAAGAGCGACGGTGTGCCCGCGACGCCGAACGGGTCGGCCACCCTGAAAGAGTCCCCTTCGAGTTCGTCGAAGGCGACGATGTAGGAAATCCCTTCCTGCTCCATGAACTTCGAGATGGCTTTCTTCATCTCTTTGCCGTCGAGGTTCACCCCCGCAACGACGAGGCCCCGGTCCCTGTACTGCTTCGTGATATCGTTGATGAAGGGGATTTCCTCCCTGCAGGGGCCGCAGAAAAAGCTCCAGAAAAAAAGGAGCACGGGATTCTTGTCCCTGTAGGATTCTATGGTGAAGGCGTTTCCGTTGATGTCTTCTATGGTAAAGGGCGGTGCCGGCGCCCCTTTTTCCAGGGGTTCTATCCCCTTTATCGTCGGTATTTCCGTATACTTACCCTCTTTCTCCTGTGCGCCGGAGGTAATGATTGCCATGCAGGCGGCAAGCAGGACCAGGAGGGATGTGATGAGTTTTTTCTTCATTTGGTTTTCTCCGCTCTTTTGAGCTTCTGCAGTGATGACTCTATCACCTTCCGTATTTCTTTTTCGTCCCCCTTCTTGTATCCCACGTGATACATCCGTATCTTCCCGCTCGCGTCGATCACGATCGTCGTGGGGAGTACCATCGCGTTGAAAGCCATCGCGATGGTTCTTTTTTTGTCTATTATGACGGGATAGGGGATCGTGTATTCAAGCCCGTTGATAAACCTGATGACCCGCCGCGTGCCGAAGGAGTCGAGGTTTATCCCCAAAACCACGAGCCCCTGGTCTTTCAGGTCGTTGTAAATTTCTATTAACTGGGGCATCTCCTCCACGCAGGATGCGCAGTAAATCGACCAGAAATCGAGGAGGACGACGCTGTTTCCCCGGTACGACGAGTACTGGATGAGGTTCTTTTCCAGGTCGGTTCCGGAAAACTCGGGCGCCGGCGATCCCACTTCAACTTTACCGCTCTTGCCGATCCCGAAGAAGGCGCCTGCAAGGCCGGCGTGGGCGAGAAAAATCACCAGGGTCAAAGCTCCCGTGATCTTTTTGGGGCTCATCTCTTAGCTCCGCACGGAAAATTAAAGTATTATATACCATTGGTGAAGGAAGGTGTCAAAGGGAGTTATCCTCATCTGACGTATCCCTTCCGGATGGCTGTTCAAAACTGCACCGATGTTGTTATCTTCCCCTTTATGAATAGTACTTTTTTCCACAGAAAAAGATACAGGTGTTACCGATAATTCCTCCTGCCGAATCCTGACAGGCCGGGCGTGTTTTATTTGGCCGTTATCCACCTCCCTCGCATTTCTTCTCTGGCAAAAATTTCCTCACCGGGGGCAATTCTTCCCCACACAGCTTCCATCTTTCCCCGTGATTGACTCATCGCCATTTCCCCTGTAACATATCGGATAACAAAGCGTAAGATTTGGTAACGGGTATACTTCCAACGTATCCATACAGGGAGGCATGAGATGAAGAAGATGCGCTATGTAAAGCCGAAAATCGTCGGTTCCTCTGCAGTTCACCCCTGCTGACCGTGAGAAGGGCAAAATATCCTCAAAGGAGACCTGTGATGACCAGGGCACGTGGTTTTGCGTGGGTGTTGACCTGTGTATTTCTGCTCCCCCTTTTCGCCACCCTGTCCCAGGCCGATCCTTTCACCGACATCACGAAAGAGTCGATGACCGGAGACAAGGGGAGGGGGAAGGGTATCGCCTGGGCCGACGTCGACGGTGACGGCCTGCTCGATATGTACGTCTCCAACAAGGGTGGGGAGAACAGGCTCTACCTGAACAGGGGGGACGGGACCTTCGCCGACGTGACGGCCGAGGCCGGAGCGGCCGATGCCGGGTTTTGCATGGGATCGGTCTTCGGCGATGTCAACAACGACGGGAAACCAGACCTCTACCTCGCCAAAGGAGGGAGGTACGAGATAGAGGCAAACAGGCTCCTTATAAATGCCAGCACGCCGGGCAAACCGAAGTTCGTCGACGTAACGGAGGCCGCAGGCGTCGGCTGCCGCGAGTTTACCTACGGTGCGGCCATGGGTGACTACAACAGGGACGGGAAGCTCGACATATACTGCGCGAATTACGGCGTGGGGGCGAAAAACGTTCTCTACCGCAACGACTCCCGGGGAGAGGAGGTAACGTTCACCGATGTTTCCGATACGGCGGGAGTGGGTGACCGGTCCTGGAGCTGGAGCGCCTCCTTTTCGGACGTAAACGGCGACGGCTGGCCCGATATCTACGTGAGCAACGGCAGGTACCCGGCCGGAGAGGGAAACCGGCTCTTTGTGAACAACGGCGACGGCACCTTCAGGGACGCTACCGAAGATTCCGGTACCGGCGACGCAAACTGGTCACTCGGCGCTGCATTCGGGGACGTCGACAACGACGGGGACCTGGATATGTATGTCTCGAACTACGTCGGAAGCAACACCCTCTACCTGAACGACGGGGCGGGCCGGTTCAAAGACATAGCGAAGGATTCGGGCGTGGGCAGCGAAGGGTGGGGAAAGGGCCCGACCTTTGGCGACATAGACCACGACGGTGACCTGGACCTGTACGAGGGGGACTGCAAGTTTTCCAACCAGCTCTACCGGAACAAGGGCGACGGGACGTTCACCGACGTCGTGAACCGCTATCCCTTCATGATGCTGGAGACGGTGAGGTCCAAGGGGGCCGCGTTTGGCGACTTCGACAACGACGGCGACCTCGACCTCTACGTGATCAACTGGGAAATGGCGAACCGTCTCTTTCGCAACGAGCAGAACGACAATGGCTGGATCAAGGTAGAGTGCTCCGGGACCTCGTACGCCAAGGCATCGCCCGGTTTCAAGACATCGAGGGACGCCATCGGCGCGAAGGTCTACCTCTTTGCCGCGGGTACCCGCAATCTGCTCGGATACCGCGAGGTCATCTCCTCCAACGGTTTCTGCTCCCAGCCGCCAAGGGAGGTCCACTTTGGTGTGGACCCTGCCGGCTCCTACGACGTGGAGGTCCGCTTTCCCTCTGGGAAGAGTGTCGTGAAGGCAGGTCTCGCCCCGGGGAGCACGTATCTGATCGCAGAAAGCGAGTAGCCCATGCGCACGGCGGGAGAGAGCCTCCACCCGTTTTTTTCTTCACATGCCCATTTCCCGGGACATTCAGATATGGCAGGCGATATGCAATGCATTTTCCTCAACCGTTACGCTTGCAGGCAGCGAAGGGGGGGAATCATGAAGTTCGTTAGGTATGGGGTGTTCGTTTTTGTCGGCCTTACCCTATTCCTCGGGATTTTCGGTTTCACCGGGGCGGATCGGGCGGAAGCGGAAGAGAAGGAGGCGAAGGTCATAGAGTGGAAGGGGAAAGTAGCGCTCGATAAGACCTTTACCGTCGCCGAGGGAGAGAGGCTCGTCATCCTGCCGGGTGCCGAGGTTGCCATAAAGCAGGGCGAGAAAGTGGCGATCCGCGTCCTTGGAGCGCTGGAGGTAAGGGGGGATAAGGGGCGGGCCGTGCGCTTGCACCCCGAGGGTGACGTTGCCCCCGGTGCGTGGACCGGTATCGTCCTGGAAGGGTCCGGGGAGAGCGTCATCCGGCACGCGGCTCTGGAAGGCGCTTCGTCGGGGCTGTCGCTTGCAAACGCCTCGGTATACGTGAGCGATTCCACCTTCGAGAACTGCAGGCAGGGCGTAGAGGTCAACCAGAAGGCGCTTGCCCGGTTGGAGAACTGCACCTTCAGGAAGAATCTCGTGGGGGTGGTAGCGAACCTCTCGGGAAGGGTGGAACTCGTCGGATCCCGCTTCGACACGGTGAGGGAGATAGGCGTGGTCGTCCAGAATGGCGGGAGCGGCCGCCTGGAGAAGTGCGAGCTCAGGGGCGGGAAGAGGGGGCTGTTCGCCCTCACCAATGCGCCCGTGGAAGTGGTGTCATCCACGTTCTCCTCCTTTGAGCAGGGAGCGGTGTTCCGGCAGGTGGGGAAGAACTCCCTGGTAAAGCGCTGCACGTTCGAAAACAACGTCACGGGGATATTGAGCGTGCAGTTTTCCTTCGAAAAGATTTCGGACTGCACCTTCAAAAACAACAAGAGCGCGATCGACATCAGGGAGTTTTCGTCGCCCCACGTGACCCACTGCGACATCGTGGGGAACCAGCTCGGGATAAACCTTTTCAGAAAGAGCAACTCGTTGATCGATTTCAACGTGCTGCTCAACAACAGAACGGGTATCATGATAAACTTTTCCTCCTATCCCGGCATTTTCAGCAACAATTTCGAGAGGAACGACATGCACGTGAAGCTCGGTGAATTCCAGTCGGGGGACTGGGAGAAAAGGGCCGGGTCGAAAAATATCTCGGGGAGGGAGGCTGCAAGGAGGGGATCCAGGAACATTGGGGCTTTCAAAGGCGAGCGCTCCTATCCCCGGAGGGTAAACGCGAAGGGAAACTTCTGGGGAACAGACCTCGGCGATTTCGAAAGCAGCGAGGTGAATCTCGAAAAGATATGGGACGGCAATGACTTCGGCCCGGTAACCTACGAGGGGTACGGCGATGAGAAGTACACCATCGACCGTGTCGATTTCTCGGAGTGGAAGAGGGAGCCGGTGAAAGAGGCCGGGACGAGGGAGGAAGCCGGGCGATGAAGGGGCGAGCGCTCACTCTTGCGGCGGCCGCACTATTTTGCTGCGCTCTGTGGGGGTGCGCGAAGAAAGAGCAGCTGAAACAGACCGCTGCGGACCGCGAGTGGGTCCTGTCGGCCCTGGGAAACATCGAGGGGCCTGAAGGAGAAAGAGTTTTCATGGAGGTCGTCAAAAGGGGCGGTGAGCTCTTCCCGCTCATCGTTGATGCGCTGGAGCAGAAAGATGACGATGTGGCCGAAGCGGCGGCGGGAGTGCTCGGCGAGATGAAGGATGAGCGGGCCGTGCCCCACCTGATCCGCTACCTGAGAAGCGGCAGGAACCGCAGGTACGCAGCCGCGTGGGCCCTGGGGGAGATCGGGGACCCCTCGTCGGTTTTTCCCCTGATAGACGCACTGGAGGACGAAAATGCGGGCGTTGTAAAGTCTGCCACCCGGGCGATCACCAAGCTGGGGGAAAAGACCGTTCCCGTCCTCATTGATGCGCTTGAAAGCGGCTCGGTGAGGAAAAAAGAGGCGATCCTGATCGCACTCGAGGACATCGGGGACAGAAGAGCGGAGGACGCCGTCATCTCGATCCTCACGGGAGAAAACCAGAGAATCCTCCGCCTTCGTGCGGCGAGGGCGCTGGCCAAGTGCGGGACCGACAGGTCCGTTGAGCCCCTCATATCGGCGCTGAAAGAGGGGGACATCGAGATGAAGGTGGCCTGTTCGTGGTCCCTCGGGATACTCGAGGCGCAGGAGGCGGAGCCTGTGCTGAGGGCGCTCCTGGATCACGATGATACGGATGTGAGGGAGTGGTCCGCACGGGCCCTCGAGGGCATCACCGGTAAGCGGGTGTTTTACAGAAACGCGAAGGGGGAGATGGTGCTGCCCTACAGCCTCTACCGGTAGGGATGGTAATGCGGAATTACAATGCGGTCGCTGGCAATGCAGAATGCGGAATTCGGAATGCGGAATGAAAACCCAACGAGAAACGAGAAACCAGAAACGAGAAACCGCATGGTAGTGAAGATTGGCACGGAGACAGGCAGAGAGCCAATATAAGCATATATTTATATGTATTTAGAGGTAAATTTATAAAGTAATGCTTTAAGGAGTTTTTGCGGTATGGGATTTATCGGAGACCTGGAGGCGATTGCGAAGATCTTCCTGGACGAGGCGGCCGTTCTGCTTCCCTATTTTGCGTTGAGCGTTCTTTTTGCAGCCTTCGTGAAGACCTACAAGTGGGACAGGAGGGTGCGTGCCTCCGTCGTGCGGTTTCCGCGCTCCTCCGTGGTCATCGCCACGGTGGCGGGCATCATCTCCCCCCTCTGCTCCTGCGGTGTCCTGCCCATCGTGGTGGCCCTGTCGGGGGCGGGGGTCCCGATACCCCCGGTGATGGCCCTCCTTATCACGTCGCCGATCATGAGCCCCGACTCCCTGATCATCACGGCTGCGGAGATCGGCCCCGCCTTTGCCGCCGGGAAGCTCATCGTGGCTGTTTTCACCGGTCTCGCCACGGGTTTCGTGTGCCAGCACCTGGTGGACAGGGGGCTTTTGCCCGAGTTCCCCTTCAAAAAGGACCGGTTCGACGAGGGAGTCGCCTCGGGCAAAAAGACCTACCAGGAGATCGTCGATGCGGGCTGCTTTGAACATGCCCGGCCCGGAGCGTCAACCGTGCCGGGGACGCTCCCCTTTTTCCTGGAGAGGTCAAAGGAGATGGCCATGATCACGGGGAAGTTTCTTCTCATTGCCCTTATCCTGCAGGCGGGAATCAACTATTACGTTCCCAGCAATCTCGTCGAGGGCCTTTTCGGGACGAGGAACGCCAACTCCGTTCTGTTCGCGGCGATCATATCGGTGCCCCTTCCCCTTCACCAGATGATCGCGCCTCCCGTTTTGAAGGGGCTGATGGGAATGGGGCTTTCGCCCGGTGCGGCGATGGCGATACTCACCGGCGGCCCCGTGACGAGCATCCCCGCCATGGGCCTCCTCGCGGGGCTCTACCAGAAGAGGGCATTTGTCACCTACATGTTCATCGGGATTTCCACCACCGTCGTTGCCGGGCTCTTCTTCCAGCTCGTCCTGGCATAAAACATCGGGGAGGTCCATTCCATGAAGCGATTGAAAGAGGCAGGAACTGTCATCCTGGTAACGGCTCTTGCCCTGATCACCTCTTCCTGTGCTTCTGCGCCCCCGGCCGGGCGGACGGGATCCCCCGTAACGATAGACGGGACGGTCTACGAACCCTCCGAAGGAGCCTTTATCTACCTCTACGCGGAGGGGAAGGACCCGCACGGCCCTGCCGATTACATAATCCCCCTCCCCACGGGCGAGGACGGGAGGTTTACGCTGAACGTCGCGCCGGGGACCTACACCATGGTTGCGCGGAAGAGGCAAAGCGGCGAGAATACGGGCCCGCTGGACAAGGGGGATATCAGGAGCAAAAAGGTCCTTGTCCACGTTGAGGAAGGCACCACGCAGTCTTTCTCCCTCCTCCTCGTTCCGAAGACCGATACAACCGTGAAATCCTATGCGTCTNNGTACACGGTCTCCCTCCCGAAGGGGGGCACCTACTATCTTGCCGCACGGAACCGCTTCGGCGGCCCACCGCGCATCGGGGATCTTTACGGGAGATACGACAAGGGCTCCATCGATCCTTCCGCCGTGGTGGTCAAGGAGGGCGAGCACTTAGAGGGGATAGATATAATAGTGTTCAAGGTGTGGTAGTAAAGAGTGCAGAGTGAAGAGTGCAGAATAACAGTTCGGTCGGTGGCAGGGGCCGAGGGATCAAGGGTTCCGGGAAAAAATGGTAATGCGGAATGCGGAATGAAAAACAAACTCAAAACTCTAAACTCGAAACCGGTTTCACGGGACCCGGGACCCAGGACTCGGGACTACAGACTTCTTCCGATGGTAGTGCAGAGTGAAGATCGAAGAATGCAGATATCCGATCTCACTCTACGCTCTGCAACCTACACTCTGATTTAGCATTCAATTACTATACTGCCCCTATAGTTGGGCTACAATTCTTCATATGATCCTCAATATCGATCATCATCTGAAACCGGTTTTTCTTTTTGTCGCCGCACTCACTTTTTTCGGCTGCGCGTCGGTTCCCTTTCAGGAAAAAAAGACGGCCGAAATCGCCGTTACCGCGTTTCACGACGAGATCGCTTTTTCGGGAACGGATCTCTACCTGGTGGAGGATATCGAGCAATTTCCCGCTGAATTTTCTTACGTGGCGAGAACGGGCAAGGACGGGAAGGGCGTCTTTCCATCTGTCAGGGAAGGGGCCTATTATCTCATCGGGAAGGGGATTAACGGGGGCGATGGGGAAAAAGAGAGGAGAGTTTTCGGGTACTTCGGGGGAAACCCGCTTTCCGTGAGCCCGGGAGAGAAGCTTGACCTGGTCCTCCCCCTGGTCGGTGACGCCGGGAAGGGAGACAGGGCGCCGGCAGAGAGTGCGGCTATAGCAGGTACGGTCGTTCACGGCGGAAAAAGCGTAGAAAATTGTTACATCTTCGCCTATTCGGACCCCTCGAGCAATTTTCGCGACCCCCAGGAAGCGCTCGTGGGCCTTTCCTCCGGGGCAGGATACTTCGAGATAGATGCGTTGCCAGGAAGCTACTACCTGGTGGCGAGGAAGAGAAAGAGCGGGGGCTTTGCCGGCCCCCTGGGGAAAGGGGACTACTTCGGATACTTCCCGGGAAACCCTGTTACCCTCAAAGAGGGAGAGCGCCTGACCGTGACCTTCCCCCTTGTCCTCCTGAAGATGCGCAACGCCCCCCTGTACGCGAAAAAAGGTGTGGCGACGATATCGGGGAGGATAGTGGACGAATCGGGGCAGGGAGTCGCCGGGGCATATGCCGCCCTGTATGACAACCCGGAGCTGCTCAACCGGCCGCTCATCGTCTCGCCCGAGTCTGCACAGGACGGCAGGTTTCTCATCAACGTACCCGGGGCGGGTGTATACTATCTCGGGGCGAGGACAGGTTATGGTGGCGCCCCCGGCCCCGGCGACCTCTACGGGAGGTACGAGGGCACCGTGGACCACTCCATCGAGGTCGGCTCCGGGGACGAGATATCGGGAATAGTCATCACCGTCTCGGAGGTCTGGTAGGGTGAGGAAGGGAAGGACCGGTTCCGTCGCCTTTTTCACGAGCGCGGGGATCATCCTCTACGAGGTAACGCTGAGCAGGATCTTTTCCGTCCTCATGTGGTACCACTTCGTCTCCTTCGCCATTGCCCTTGCCCTGTGCGGGATGGCCTTGGGGTCCCTTTTCTCCGCCCGCTCGGCGAGCATGACAGACAGGGAATCGGCCTCCTTTTGCGCACGCTTCCTCCTCCTCTCCTTTTTCTCCCTCCTCTCCCTGTACCTTCTGCTCTTTGTCATCTCCCGCGTGCCCTCTTTCGGCTACCGGATGCTCTCGCCCCTCCACCAGACCTATTACGAGCCCTTTTCTCCTGCCCCGGGGGCAAGGAGCGCCTCATTCGTGGCAACGGCCACCGCCGTCGTATTGCTCCTTGCGCTCCCCTTTTTGGGAGGCGGGGCTGTTTTTGCTGCCTGTTTCGAGAGAAGCAGGAACGATTTTAACACCTACTTCAGCGCCATGACGGGTTCGGCGGCAGGGGTCGTCCTCTACCTGGCCGCGATGAAGGCGGGCTCCGGCCCCTTTGCCCTGCTGCTTGCATCCTCTCTTTTTCTCGTGGCCCTCGGGCTTCTGTGGAGGGACATTTCCGGCGCCAAACGGTTTCTCTTCTGCTTCCTCTCGGTGGCAATCCTGCTCTGCATGTTCGTGGACATCACCGGGCGCCCGGCGGACCCGAAGTTCGTGAGGGGGAGGTACGAGCCCGACGTGCGCTGGTCGGAGTGGAATGCGGTATCGCGCGTTGCCGTCTACCCCATAACGGGGGAGGAGCTCCTGAAGGGCTTCGGCCAGGGCAGGGAGTACGCGGGAGGAGCGCCCGATGGGCTCGGGATGGTGGTTGACGATACGGGCTACACGGCGCTGTTCGGTGACTCGGGGGACGACAGCTTCGAGGATTTCTTCCGCCACAACATAGCATCGCTCCCCTATCTTCTCAAGAAGAGGGGAAAGGCCCTGATAATCGGGCCGGGGGGAGGAAAGGATATCTACAGCGCCCGCGCTTCGGGGAACTTTGCCGTCGACGCCGTGGAGGTGAACGCCCTCGTCGTCCGTGCGGTGCAGGACGTCTTCGGGGACTTTTCCGGGAGGCCCTACACCGGCAGGGGAGTGACGATGCACGTCAAAGAGGGAAGGTCGTTTTTGGAGAGAAACAAAAAAAGATACGACGTCATCCAGATGACCCAGGTTTTCGGGAGGGTGGCCCCGCAGGCGGGGGCGTTTACCCTCACGGAAAATCATCTCTACACCATCGAGGCGGCAAGAAGGATGGTTGCCAGCCTGGAAGAGGGAGGGATACTCTCCATCACGCGCTTTTCCTTCGAGAAGACGGGGCCGAGGCTGGTCAATACGCTCCGGGAGGCGCTGATGAAAAGCGGGCGGGAGCGCCCGGAGGAAGACTTCCTCATAGCCGGTTCGAAGGGGATCATGAACGTCATGGTGGTCAGGGGCGGGGCCGGCGAGGACCTATCCCGCTCCTTCGAGGATGAGTGCGCAAAGAGGGGCTTCGACGTAATCTACGTTCCGGGGAAGGCCGGGGGGCTGTTCTCCCGCATCATCAGCGGTGAGGCAGGGGCGGAGATGATGGGCTACGACATTTCCCCCCCGACGGACGACAGGCCTTTTTTCTACTACACCCTCCTGCCCCGGGACTTTGTCAGGGGGAAGGAGGCGTCGGGGGGATCGACGGAGGACAGGAGCGCATACCTGATCAGGAAGTTCCTTCTCCTTGCCCTCGCACTGTCCCTTCTGTCGCCGCTGGCGGCCCTTTACTTTTCCGGTTCCGGCAGGGCGTCGGGGAGGCTCGCCATACTGTGTGCGTTCCTCCTGACGGGGGCGGGGTTCGTCATGGTCGAGATCATACTGATCAAAAAGCTCATACTTCCCCTTGGATTTCCCGTATACTCGCTTTCCTGCATCCTCCTCGCCGTCTTTTTCTTTTCCGGTTTCGGCGCCGCCCTCTTCTCCGTCATGGCGGTTTCGGAGAGAAAGAAGGCAATGATTTCGGCGGTCGGCCTCGCCGCCATTCTGATTTTGTACCGGTTTGCCCTGGACCGCATCGCCGTGGTCCTCATGCAGGCGCCGGCCGTGGCAAAGTATGGCGCGAGCTTCCTCATCACCGGCCTGGCGGCGCTGTTCATGGGAGTGCCCTTTCCGTCACTGCTCACCGTATATAATAAGAGGTATAAAGGCAGCAAGAGCGTCCCCGTTGCCGTCAACGGACTTGCTGCGGTAACCGGGAGCATGCTTGCGCTGGCGGTATCGATGAATTTCGGTTACGGGACGGTTTTTCTTCTCGCGGGAGGATTATATGTCGTCGTCGCGCTCCTTGCGCTCATTGCATGAGCTTCTCGTCCCATGTGTGCTTGCCTCTCTTCTGCCCCTGCTTTTCGCATGCTCTGACCCGGGCGCAAAGATAACCGGCCGGGTTTTCTTCGATGGCGAGCCCGTTGCGAAGGCCTCGGTCAGCGCGTACGTAAACGAGGGGGATTTTGGAGGAGGCCAGCCCTACCTGGTTGCCGAAACGGGAAGTGACGGCCGCTTCGTCCTCGCCACGGGGAGGGGGAGGTTCTACATCGTGGCGAGGAAAACCGAGTACGTGATGGGAAGGGAGAGGGTTCTGAAGGGGAGGCCGCCAGGAGAGCCCGTCTCCCCGGTAAAGGGCAAGGAGGTGGAGATACACCTTAAAAGCGTCGAGGAGGGAGAGTACTCCCCCGACGCTGGCACGTTCGCCACCGGAAAGGTGGCAAGCTCCCGGGGGAGCGTCAGGGGAGCGTTCGTGTATGCCTACGACGCAAGCAGGGGGATCACTGCGGGGCCGACCTTCGTAACGAAGGCGCGGGTTGGCGAGGATGGGAGGTTCCGGCTGGCCCTGCGGGAGGGCTCGTACGACATCGTTGCCATGATGAAAGAGTCGGGGAGCGAAGTAGGCCCCTTAACCGGCGGAGGCCTTCGGGGCGAGTACGGGGCCAACCCCGTCGCCGTCAAAAAGGGGGAGGTGGCCGAGCTCGGGACCCTTCAGCTCGTGCCGCCCGACCCGGTGAAGGTCGGGGACCTTTCAAAGCGGGGGGGAGTTGCCGGCTCCGGGTACGTCATCACCGGGATGGTCCTCCTCGAAGATGGGGGCCCGGCGGGCGGCGTTTACGTGATGGCCTACGGGGACGGGAGGATGGTCGGCAGGCCCGAGAGCATATCCGACACCACCGGCAAGGATGGCTCTTTCACCCTGTTCCTTCCGGGCCCCGGGAAATACCACCTGGGGGCGAGAGAATCGATCGGCGGGCCGCTTGCGCCGGGTGAGCTCACGGGTTCGTACGAGGGCACGCCGGATAACTCCGTTTATCTCCAAGAGAAGGGAACGGTCGGTGATGTGAGGATCATCGTGAGGGAGAAGTGGTGAGGAGGGGACCCTTGTCAAGACGGGCAGCCCCGCTTCTGCTCTCTGTTTTCCTGGCGCTTACCGCATCGGGTGCGGCGGATGCAGCCGGGAGGGAATTGGTCCTCCCTGCGGGAGAGGTTGTGGAGAAAGGCGAGGTCCTCGAAATCGAGCCCGGCTCACGGGTCTTTCTCGAGGGGACGCTGGAGGTAAAGGGGACGCTCAGGATCGAGGGGACCGAGGCATCGCCGGTGACGATAGAGATGAAAAACGAGAAGGGCTACGGGGTGGCAATCAGGGGGGGTGCCCTCGACGCGGAATACTTTTCCATCAGCGGTGCCGGGAGAGGGATCGAGTCCTATTCCGGAAAGGTGCGTATGGCGAGGGGTAAGGTAAGGCTCCCCGGAATTCACATAAGCGCGGCGGGAGGGACGGATCTGGATCTCCGGGAGATGGAGTTTGCCGGGGGAAAGGCGGGGGTGGTAATCCGCTCGGGCTCGAAGGGGGTCGTTACAGGCTGCAGATTTGCCGGGCAGGAAAAGGCGGGCGTGTACGTGTACGGCACCGCAGGGGTAAGGATAACGGGGGCCATTTTTTCCGGTGCGGGCACAGGGGTGATCCTCACACTGCCGGG
>WVXK01000097.1:15089-16320 GCA_011773515.1 Deltaproteobacteria bacterium | reverse complement strand
GCCGGGGACGTTACGGGTAACGTATTCGACGATAACGGAGTATCAGTCTATGTGAAGTACTCTTCCTACCCCCGGGCGAGGGGAAACAGTTTTCTGGCGTTCCGCAGGTACGCCGTGGAGCTCGAGAGCCAGTCATCTGCCTGGGAGGAGTCCGCTTCGGAAAAAGACAGGGAAGAGCCCTTCGGGGCCCCATCCGGACCGGGATCCAAAAGCTACGGGCCCTATGCCCCCGACATGAAAAGCCTGAAAAACCCCGGGGGTGTGCTGACGGGGAAGGTAGACTTCAGGGAGAACTTCTGGGGGCCCCTCACCTCCGAGATGGAGGAAAAGGGGCCCGGGGGTAACATCACGGGGATTCACGACGGCCGGGACGTTGGGCTATTTCTTTACGAAGGGAGAGAGTATCCGATGGACACCGTCGATTTTAGCGGGTACCTTGCGCGTCCCACGGGGGGATTCGGGGAATGAGAAGAAACGCGTACCTGCTGCTGGTGGTTTGCTATTTCCTTCTCTGTCCGCCTGCGTCCCTCTCCGGACCGTTTACCGGGATCCGGGGGAGGGCGGCGGTAAACGGGCAGACCGTCGAAGGGGTACGGGTCTTCGTGTTTGAGAGCCTCGACGCGGTCGTTCGGTGCCGGCCCGTTTCCCGGAGCGGCCCGACGAATCTGGAAGGATTGTATTCCCTGGAGCTTCCGCCGGGCAGATACTGGGTCGTGGGGTACGGCGGGGAAGGGGAATGCCCATCTCCGGCTCCGGGGGACCTGTTCTGTTTTTACGGGGGAAACCCCGTGGTGGTGGAGCGGGAAAAGCCCACGAACGTCGGCCTGGCGATGGTGAGCGTGATGCCGGCCCCACCACCGGGGGGAGGGAAGGGGATAACCGGATATGTCTACGATGAGCAGGGAGAGCCCCTGGATGGGGCCGTTGCATATCTCTACAGAAACGCCGATGGCGGGCTGAGGGGGATCCCGGACTACTTTACCCGCACGAACGAGAAGGGGAGGTTCCGGGCAAGGGTGGGCAAAGGCCGGTACTTCGTCGTTGTGAGGAGGCGGCAGGATGGGGAAATGTTCGGCCCCACCCAGGTGGGAGATCATTTCGGGTACTACCCCCACAACCCGGTCGACTATGACGGTGTTTCTGATCGATCAATCCGGGTCGATGCCGTGATGCGCCTCTCCCAGCTCGAGAAGTTCGAAGGCTTCGAGGAAATATCCCACGGTATCAGGGT
>WVXK01000097.1:0-15068 GCA_011773515.1 Deltaproteobacteria bacterium | reverse complement strand
ACGGGAATGCCGGAGGCCATATCGGGAAAGAGCGACGGGGATGGAAATTTCGAGCTGACCCTTTTCCGGGGGGGCAACTACCGGCTCGTTGCACGGAAGCGCCCGGGAGGCCCTTCTGAAGGTACTCCGACGGGAACGACGGAAATAGGAGTCGAGGAAGGGGAAGGCCTTGAGGGCGTCACCATAGTGGTTGGAGGGAATAAGTAAAGTGGTAATGCGGAATTCGGAGTTCGGAATGCGGAATGAAAAACAAACTCAAAACTCTAAACTCGAAACCGGTTTCACGGGACCCGGGACCCAGGACTCGGGACTACCGACTCCTTCAGATGGTAGTGAAGAGTGCAGAGTAAATAACGGGATGTTAGGACGAGAGACATAACGACAGATGGTAATGCGGAATTCGGAATGCGGAATGAACACGGTGAGCTATGAACTGTAGATTATCGAACATATGCAGGTTCTGGGTTCTGGTGTTTGCCGCGGCGTTCCTGTTTCTGGCGCTTCACGGATGCGCTGCGATCAAAGGGAATGGCGATCGTGGACGGAAAGCGGGAAACCTCACCGGCCGCTTCACCTTCGAGGGGAAGCCGGTTGCCCATGGCGACGTGTATCTGGCCCGCACCTATCCCGCCGCAGAGGGTGAAGAGGTCCACAGCACGAAGACGGACGGGGAAGGCTACTTCGGCTTCTTTCTTCCCCCGGGAAGGTATTTCATTTACGGGAGGAAAGCGGGTGACGGGGGCATCTTCGCCTTTTCGGGGCAGAACCCCCTCGACGTGGGCGCAGGCGAGCGCTTCGTGGGCCTGAAGGGCGTGGGCGACGCGAAACCGCTCTTCGAAAATACGGGCGAGGATGGCGGTGCGATCACGGGAAAGGTTACCTTCAAGGGTGAGCCCGTCGAGGGGGCTTACGTGTACCTCTATTCCGACGGTTCCTCCCTCTATAAAGGCCCCGGGTTTGCCGTGTCCGCCCCCACCGACGGGGAGGGGATGTTTTACCTCGATAACCTTCCGGAGACGGATTACGTGGTAATCGGCAGGAGACGGAGCGGCGGTGCCATGACGGGGCCGCTTCGCGCCGGAGACCTCTACTGNNCGGAGGTGACGTCCGGCTCTCCCATATCTGTCGGCGGATTCGTGGTGGACAGGTTCGGGAAACCCGTCGAGGGCGTGTACGCCTTCGTCTATGACACACGGGTTTTCGGCCACAAGCGGCCCTATTCCCACTCGGGAAAGACCGGGCCTGACGGCAGGTTCAGGATCAACTTAGACAGGGGGGGAACCTATTACCTGGGATCCCGTGAGGCCTTCGGGAACACCCCGAGGCCGGGGGAGCTTTTCGGTTTCTACAACGGGACCCCCGACCACTCGATAGAGGTGGAACCGGGTGCCCGCATAGAAGACCTCGTCATCGTCGTTGACAGGATTTTCGAGGGAGAGGGAGAAGAGGGCGCAGAGCCCGGCCTCAAAGATCATATTTTCGACAGGGGGATGCCGGTAAAGGCGATAAAGGAGGACACGACCCTCGAAGGGACGGTGCTCGTAGAGGGGATCCTGGTAGTACCGAAGGGTGTGACGGTGACCATCCTCCCCGGGACGAAGGTCATGTTCAAAAAAATAGACGTAGACGGCGACGGCATCGGGGACGGGGAGTTTTACGTGGAGGGTAACCTCCTCGTAGGGGGGACAGAGGCGGAGCCGGTGCTATTTACCTCGGCCGAGGACGACCCCTCCCCGAAGGACTGGAAATATCTCTTCGTCAACCTCTCCTCCCGTTCGCAGTTCGAGCACATGGTCTCCGAGTATGCGTTTTCGGGGCTCCAGATACACTTCTCGAATGCTACGGTCACAAACTGCCTGTTTCGCAACAACGTGGACGGCCTGCGTTTTTCCACCGTCCGGGGAACCTTCGAGGGGAACGTCATGAAGGGCAACGTCTACGGGGTCAGGTACGAGGAGAGGGCGACGAAGGCTTCCCTTACGAAAAATCTGATCGCGGGAAACAAGGTGGGAATCTTCGCCGTTCTCGAGTCAAGAGGGGGGCTTCTGATAACCGGCAACAACGTGGAAAACAATCGGAGCTATAACTTTAAAATGGGCAACCGGCAGCTGTTAGACCTGCCCGTCCAGGGAAACTGGTGGGGCAGCGCGCAGAAGGAGAAGATCGAGGAGAGCATTTTCGACGGCGACGATGTTCCGGGCCTTGGGAAGGTGATCTACAGCCCCTTTGCAAAGGAGCCATTTTCCGGGGTGCCGAAACGGGCGATGCACGAGAATGAATAGATCGCAATGGAGAGTGCAGAGCAAAAAACGAGACGTTAGAACGAGAGACATAACGACAGATGGTAATGCGGAATTCGGATTGCGGAATGCGGAATGAAAAACAAACTCAAAACTCTAAACTCGAAACCGGTTTTTCGGGACCCGGGACCCAGGACTCGGGACTACCGACTCCTTCAGATGGTAGTGAAGAGTGCAGAGTAATAGATTGATAGATGGCAGGGGTTAAGGGGCCAAGGGAAAAATGGTAATGCGGAATTGGGAATTCGGAATGCGGAATTAAAGGAAAAAATAAAATCCTTGAGAGGTGAAAGGAGAGAGTAGTAAGGAGAAAGTCGTGAAAATAACTCCTTTCAGCTATCTTCTCTCTACTTCCCACTTTCAGGGTTGGAACTATGAACTACGAACTAAAAAATGTTAACCGGCCGTCATTGCCTCGTTGTTCTATGAAAAAACTCTTTTCACTGCTGATCACCATATTGCTTTTTACCATGTTCCCCCCCGTTAAGGCTGCCCGTTCTCACTATGGCGCGCGGTTCTACCGGGGTGATATAAGGGTCTCGACGGAATGGGAGGGTACCATCAGGGTAACGGGGAAGGTTACGGTGAAAAGCGGGGTTACCCTGACTGTTGCGCCGGGAACGAGGGTCCTGATAAGCGGCGGGGAGGATGTACGCATCGTGGTGGAGGGAAAACTCTTCGTCCGGGGGCTTGCGGAAATGAAGGTTACCTTCGAGCCTGCCGATGGATGTGGGAACGGCCCCCCCTGGGGGGGGATATACTTCTCTGAGGGAAGCGCGGGTATCCTTGAGGGGGCGGATATAAAATGCTCCAAAAAAGGAGTATGGGGGGAACTTGCAGGTGTTACAATGATCGGGGTTGTTACCGATAATGAGAGCTGATAGGAAGGGCCAGCCCGTACACGAAGGAAAACCTCGAGGGGGGGCGCCCTGCAGGCCGGGATAGAGCACACCGCAGGCGGGCAGAAACGTATATGAAGATCATGTCACCCGTTGACAGCTTTTCCGAAGCCGAACTGCTCATCGATAACGGTGCCGAGGAGCTCTACGGCGGATACGTTCCCGATTTCTGGGAAGAAAAATATGGCCACGTCGCCTCGCTCAACCGGCGCTCCTACCCTGCAGCAAACATCCCCACATCTTCAGAGCTCGACAAGATCCTCGAAGTCTGCAAGGAAAGGGGGGTTCCCTTTTTCCTCGTGGTCAACGCACCCCTCATACCGGAGAGTGAAATCGGCCCCGTCATCCGGCTTGCTTCCGACTGCGAGGACAGGGGGGTTTCCGGTTTCATCGTGTCTGACCTCAACCTTCTTGCTTCCCTCGCTGAGTCGGGGCTGAACGCGGAGATCCACGCCGGCACGCTCTTTGCCGTTTTCTCTCACGCCACGGTGCGGTTTCTCGAGTCCCTCGGAGCCAGCCGGGTCGTCCTGTCACGCGAGCTTGCCCTCGGCGAAACCCGTGACCTGTCGGAAAAGGGCGGGAAGGTCAAGCTCGACGTCATCGCTTTCAGGGGGAAGTGCCCCAATATAGAGGGGTACTGCTCGCACCTCCACGATGACCCCGACAGGAGGTGGCCCTGTGAGCTCCCGTACCGCAAGAAGTGGGTCGGGGATTTCGATAAACACCTGAAAGACGAAGTGTTCGAAAACATCTCCGAGTGGGAGGGGGTAGACCGCTACTTTTCCTGCGGCATATGCGCTCTGCCTCTGCTCGATAACGCGGGTATACACGCGGTCAAAATAGTCGGCAGGGGCTCCGAGACGGAGAGGAAGCTGCGGGCGGTCAAGGTCCTGAAAAAAACGCTGGATTTCTGCCGGGGCGAGAAGGACCTTTCAAGGTGCATCACCGTGGGAAGATCGATATACGTCGAGGAGTTCGGCAGGCCCTGTTCGAGGAAAAACTGTTACTTCCCGGAGTTTTTCAACGGGTCGGAGAAGTGAGAAAACACCTCTACATCCCCGTCGTAAAGAGGGATTCGCTGTCCCGGGCGGAGAGCTTCGACGGCATCGTCGTCGGAAGCGAGTACTGTGCCTTTCTCATCCCCGACGCGCGGGAGCTCGAGGAGGCGGCCCGATGGTCGGAGTCCCGCTCGAAGGAGCTCATCCTCCTCTTTCCGTACCTGCGCGAGCACCAGATCGAGGAGTTGAGCGCATCGGTGAGGAAGATAACGGGCAGGGTCAGGCCGAGGATCGCCGTCAACGACTGGGGGACGATGCACGTTCTGTCGGGGATTTTACCGGAAGCGGATCTCGTGCTGGGGAGGCTCATCTCCGGCCAGAAAGCGTGCGTCCGGATAGAAAACTCACCCTTCCTGACGAAGGAGGGGAAACAGCTTCTCTACGGGGACCTTTTTTCCTCGGAGAAGTTGCGGGATTATTTTCAGCGGGAGTTCGGCATCACCGAGGTAAGCGTGAGTGCCGTGCCGGGTGAAGAGACCCCGGAATCTTCCTACAAAAGGCTGGTCCACTTTCCCTATACCCTGGCAACGGTCACCGATTACTGCCCGTACCGGGAAAACCTCCCTTCAGGCCTCATCTCTTCATGCCAGAGAATGTGCAGGAAAGGATACGTCGTCCTTTTCAACGATTCCCTCGGACAGGCGGTATACCAGCGAGGAAGGGGGAGGTTCTTCAACCCCTTTCCCGATGGGTGCGAGCTCCCCGAAACGGCGAACGGCGAAATTATCGTGTACGACGACGTTCCATAGGGGAGTAGTAAATCGTATGGCATGAACGTATAATTTAGAGGACGACCGGAAGGGTGTCCTGCAGGTGCAGAATGAGAAATCGGGCGATGGCAGGGTTTAAGGTTCCCGGGGGCCAGGGTTTCAAGAGGCATAACGGTAATGCAGAATGCAGAGTATAGAGTGAAGAACAAGATTAGAGCGAAAAAGGGAGAATCTTTGAGAGGTGAAATAAGAGATCTGTGAGGAGAAAGCTGTGAAGATTACACCTGTCGCCTTTCAACTTTCAGGTTTGGTACTATGAACTGTGAACAACCAGGCTTTGGAGATTTCTTGTGCATCGGGTACTGGAACATATCTTCTACGAGGTGAGGAAGCCGAGAATTACCTGGGGTGACATCGGCGGGTTCTCCCGGCAGAAAGATATCCTGAAGGAGATGGTGTGCTTCGTCCTTGCAAACGGGGAGGACCTGGAACGCATGGGGATAGAGCCACCTTCGGGCGTGTTGATGTGGGGCCCCCTCGGAACGGGCATCACGATGCTTGCAGAAGCAGCCGCTGCGGAGGCGGGGGTGAGCTACGTCTACGTATCGGGCCAGGAGATGCTCGGAAAAGCGGACAGGATGGAAGAGGCCTTCGAGGTGGCCCGGTACGAGGCGCCGTCGGTCCTTTTCATATCCGACGTCGAGTGGCTGTGCCCGAGGGAGGGTGCCGATTATTCCTGGGGAGATGGAAACCTCAGGGGGATCCCCCCGACCTTTGCCACGCTGGAGCTGACGGAGAAGTTTATCTCCCTGGTCGATGAAATCTGCGGGGTGCGGGAGGTGCGGCTGCTCGGTTCCTGCTACCGGGTGGACACGGTCGATCAGGCGGTGATCAAGGAGAAGAAGAGGTTCAACAGGAAGATATTCATCCCGCCCCCGGGCGAACGGGACAGGCTCGAGATCCTGCATATATACGCGGGAAGGATGCCCCTGGCCGGCGACGTGGATCTTCGCGTTCTCGCCCGTGATACCTCCGGATACGTCGGCTGGGATATCGAGAGCCTCTGCAGGATGGCCGGGAAAAACGCGATTGCAAGAGGGAGCCACGAGGTTACCGGGGAAGATTTCAGGAAGGGCATGGGGGAGATCACCCCGTGGCTCACGGAGGATATGGTTGAGAAATACCACGATATCTACCGGAAGGACTGCCCCCATCATTACCACTTTTAGGAGGGGAGGATGAGATCGGCCTTTCATATGGCGCGCCTCGTTGTTTTTGCCGTCCTTTTCTCTCTTCTGCTGGTATGGGTTGCCGAATCCCCCTCACGGGCCTGTGTGGGAAGGACAATCTACATCGGATATTACGAGGGTGAGCCCGAGCAGGAGATAATGGCGACCCTGCTCACCATATTCGTCGACGAAAGGACCGGGACGAGCGTGAAGCGCGTCGCCCTGAAAGACAGGAAACAGGGCTTCAATTTCCTGAAAAGGAACAAGGTGAGCATCCTCGTCGAGTATCCGGGCAGGATCCTGGAGCATTTCGGCAAAGGGGAAAACCCTTCCCTCAAAGCGGCGGAGTTCGACGCGTTGAGGTCCGAGATCGGCGCCGAATTAAAGGCAGTGTTTCTCGTGGAGCCGGGCTTCGACAACCGCGCAGGGGGCGCCCCGGGGGGGCCATACCTGGGGAAGGCACGCATCATACTCTCCAAGAAGGCGCTATCCGTTTTCCCGGCAATGCCGCGGCTGCTCAAGAAGCTCTCCGGCAGGGTCGACAACGGCGCCATGTCTCTTTTCATCAAGAGTTTCAATGACGGCCCGCCCGACAGGGGGACGAGAATGTTCCTCAAGAAGAGCAAGCTCATCTAAGGGCCCAAATGCTGCCGAAAGGTGATCTTCTCCGAGAGAAAGGCGTTTTCGGTTTTTTCACTTCCACGAAACTGGCCGTCTTCCTGTGCATGATCCTCGCCGCAGAATCGATCGTCGGCTCGCTCCTCTACCGCGGCGATACGGCCTTCGATGATGGTTCCGGGTTCAACGTCTTTTCCTCCTTTGTATTTCTCCTTCCCGCTTCGCTGCTCACGGTCAATATTATTCTCTGTGCAGCCAAAAGAGTCATTCGGGGTTCCGTCCGTGGGAGGATTCCCCTCGTGCTCGCCCACGCATTCCTGGTCGCGGCGGTGGCGGGCATGATGGTCGACGGCGGCCTGGGGGATATTTACACGGGCTATTTCCCCTTCCGGCATCCGTCAAGCGCCGTCTACGACTGGCGCGAGGGGCAGGATATCGATCTCCCCTTCACGATGGAGGTCTCCTCCTACACGGTTACCCGCTATCCCTTCCTGCTGAAGGTGGGGGTCAAAAAAAAGCCCGGCGGGGAGAAGGTGGGCCTCTTCGTGGTGAAGGAGGGCGAAACGGTCGAGGTGAGGGCAACCGGGCTGGTGCTCCGGGACGTGACCTTTGATGCAGTCGAGAAGAGGATGCGCTTCTCGGCATTTTTCAAAGGAAGATTCCTGGGCAGCTTCGAGGCCGGGTCGGAGGGCTCGCCTCCGCTCGAGGATCTGTACACCGTCTTTCCCGTTGCGTTCCGCGATTTCGGCGTAAAGGACACGGTTGCGGGACTCAGGATCGTGGAGGGGGGCAATACCCGGGAGTATGACGTCTCCCCCAACCATCCGGCCGTCTACCGGGGGATGAACATAACGCTGATCGAGTCGAAAACGGACAGGCACAAAAATTTGCTCGTGGGATTCCAGATAACGAGGACTCCCGGCGAGACCCTTTTCTGGGCAGGCGCAATAGGATTTTTTATGTTTGTTTTCATACATTTTATAATAAAAATATCAACCAATAAATTAAGTTAGTGGTAATGCGGAATGCGGATTTCGGAATGCGGAATAAGGACAGTTCACAGTTTACGGTTTCCGGTTTAACCAGAAACCAGAAACGAGAAACCAGAAACGGATTTGTTTTTCGAATATAGGGAAACCTAAAGGGTTTTTGAATAGTATAATTTACAGAGGAAAGGCATGAAGAGGGGAGATTTCCCATGTGCCAGAGACGCGTATCGAGAAGGGAGCTGGTATCGCTCGGCGTCAGGACAGCCGGTTCTCTTCTGATTGCCGGGTCCATCCCCGCAGCACTTGCCCGTGCCGGAACCTCGGGAAGGGTTCCCGTGGCCGTGGCCACGAGCACAGACGTAGAGGCTGCGCTGAAGGGGGCCCTCGAGGCGGTAGGGGGGATGAAGAGATACGTGGCGAAGGGCGACATCGTCCTCGTCAAGCCGAACATCGGATGGGACAGGGTACCCGACCAGGCGGCGAACACCGACCCTGAGCTGGTGATCTCGCTCATCCGTCAGGTTCTCGAGGCGGGGGCGAAAGAGGTGCGGATATTCGATCGCACCTGCAACGAGCCGAGAAGGTGCTACATCAACAGCGGAATAGAGCCCTCGGTGAGGGAGTTTGCAAAAAAAGAGGGCGTGGCCGACCGTGTGAATATCTACCACGTGGAGAGGCGGAAGTTTGTCCGGGTCGAGATACAGAACGCGGAGGTGCTGAAGAGGTGGCCCCTCTACCGCGATGCCCTCGAGGTGGATAAAATGATAAACGTCCCCGTGGCGAAGCACCACTCCCTTTCCGGGTACACCCTCTCCCTGAAAAACCTGATGGGGGTCATGGGGGGAAACCGGGGGCAGATTCACTGGAGGTTGTCATCGGCCCTGGCTGACCTGAACGGTTTCCTGAAGACGCACCTGGCGGTTATTGATGGCACGAAGATACTGCTTCGAAACGGGCCCTCCGGCGGCAACGTGAATGACGTGGAGAAAAGAGACACGCTCATCGTCTCGCCGAACCCCGTAGCGGCGGATGCGGTTGCCGCCTCGGTGCTCTTCAGCGCCGACGCGGCCTCCATAGCCCACATCAGGGAGGCGTCGAGCCGCGGTCTCGGTCCGATCGAGAAGGGAAATATTAACATAATTCAATCGTGACCGGCCAGAGTTCGTCCCCGGCGCAGTGACGGGGAAGAGGAACGCCGGAAAGCGGCCCGCCTGCGGCCTTGAAGACCCGGGTCCTTTCCCGGGGCAGGATCCCGCAGGGGGTGAAATCGGGAGTGGAAAGGGTGACCAGAAAAGTCCCTCCAGTGTTTTTTCGTATCCTCGTGATGCTCATCACGACCGGCATATTTGCGTCCTGCGCCACGGTACCGCGAGGGAGGGACCCCGGTTACGCGCTCATCGTTTCCGAAGATACGGTGTGGAGCGGCGAGGTTACCGTCGACGGCGTCGTCCTCGTGAGAAAGGGGGCCACCCTCACGGTGATGCCCGGGACCAGGATCTCCTTTTCCGGCAAAAAGATCCCCGTTTCTGACGAACACGAGGGGTTTTCCGGTTCGGGAATCAAGGTGGAGGGCAGGATCGTCGCCAGCGGGTCGAGGGACGAGCCGATACGGTTTACCTCTTCCCGGCCCGATGGCCCCGGTTCCTGGGACCGTATATACTTTGCATTCAGCAAGGGGAACATCCTCGAGAACTGCATAATTGAGTACGGCAGGTACGTCATCCACGCCCACTTTTCACAGATCGCCATCTCCTCTTCCCTGGTGCGGAGAAACATCGAGGGGGTCCGGCTCGGCGGTTCGAGGGTAACCATAAAGGACTCGGTCTTTACCGGGAACAGCGTCCGGGGGATCAACTTCAGGGAGTGCAGAAATACCATAACGGGATGCGCGATATACAACAACGGGGTGGGAATATTTCTCCACTCGAAAAATTCCCTCTCCGTTATCAGGGACAACGCCATATACAACAACCGGCGGTACGACCTGCAGGTGGGGGACCTCCACGTGGATGACATGGACGTTTCGCGAAACTGGTGGGGGAGCGGGGACCCCTCGCACGCAGCGGAGAGGGTCTATGACGGCAGCGACCAGGAAGGTATCGGCAGGGCGGCCTATTCCCCCATTCTCGAAAAGCCCCCGGTCAAAGTATCCTCGGTGAGAGGTTTCCTGACGTACCACAAAAAGAGACAGCCCGGGGAGGTCTATGCGTTAAAGAAGCTCGATAAGGGCTTTTTTGATACAGGGGCCGTTGCCTTCGCTGAGACGGATGATGCCGGAGAGTTCGAAATCTTTCTTCCCCCCGGCAGGTACTTCCTCTACGCGCGGGCGAAGATGTCCGCAGGGGACCTATTCGGCTTCACCGGGAACAACCCCGTCCTGCTGGAACCGTTCGGCGAGCACCTCCAGGTTATCCCCCTCGTCGATGTAGAACGCGCTGGGACCGTTTTCGACTGCGCGGGAGGCGAGGGCGGGGTGATCGAGGTTTCCGTGATGAAGGACAGAGAGCCGGTTCAGGGGGCGTTCGCATATGTCTACGGCCTTGATGCGGTGGACATACGGGGGCCCGGCATCGCGTCCGGCGTCACCTCATCTGAGGGCACGGTGAGGTTTGCCGCCGCTCCGGGCGACTACATAGTCGTTGCCAGGAAACGGACCGGTGGGCAATCCCTCGGATTCGTCGAGTACGGGGGGCTCTTTGGAATATCCCCCCGCCTCCCCGTTTCGGTGAGAGACGGCTGCGTCACCCGCGTCGCCGTTCCCGTGTTCGTCAAGGAGGGAATCCTTTCCGGGGGCGAAGAGGCGGAACCCGGGGGGACGGAGCCCGTCGCCACGGCCCTCCTGCAAGGGGTTTCGGCAGAGGGCTACATGGTCTACTTTTACGCGACCCAAAGAGCCGTGGGCAGGCCCGAGTTCGTATCCGGTGTGGTAAGCAAAAACGGCTCCGTAAGCCTTCGGGACGTCGGACCCGTCGAAGATGGGACGTACTTCGCCTACCTGAGGAGGGCATCCCCGGACGGGGCAGGAAGCACGGAGTCGATAGCCGGAGGACCGATTGAAGTGAGGATCGAGCGCGGGGTCATCCGGCCCCTCCTGCTCGAGTTCGAACGAGCGCGGTGATGCAGGTCAGAAGAACTTTGATAAATGCAGGCTTTTTCCTCCTGCTCTGTCTTTCTCCTTTTGCTTTCAGCCCTCCTCCCGGCGTTGCCCAAGAGGGGGGGCGCGTGGTCGAGGGGGGCGTGATTTCCCGCAGCGTTACTTTCGAAGGCGAGATCGTCGTCACCGCCGACCTCCACGTCCCCCCGGGAGTTACGGTACGCTTCCCGGAAGGGGCTGTGGTTAGGTTCAAAAAATCCGAGAGCACCAAGGTGGAGCCGGAAAACTTTCTCCCGGGAACGGAGATCACTATCAGGGGCAGCGTGGTCTCCGAGGGAGCGCGTTTCCTGTTCGAGGGCGATGGAGGGCTCGTCGTGGATGGGGGATCGCTTACCCTGGCGAACTCCGTCGTATCGGGGGGAAGCTACGGGGTGCTGCTTCTGTCGGGAAAGCTCCGGGCAGAGGGCTCCGAGATCAGAAACTGTGAAACCGGGCTCCTGGTAGCGAACATGCAGGGGAAGGACACCGAGCTTAGCGGAAAACCGCTTCTCGTCACCGGCTGCAGGACGGGAGCCATTGTCCCGGAAGGGTACGACACCGGCGGTATGATAAACGTTCGGGCCCCCGCCGGGCACGGCCTGCTCACCTTTGCAAGCCATTTCGACGAGGAGGGCGGTTTCGTCCCCGACCCGGTGGACGACCTGAAGAAGGGGTTTTCCCCCGGCGAGGTGATCGAGGACCTCTTCATCGAAAAGGACAGGGAGCTCCAGGGCGACGTCCTCATCAAAGGGGTGGTACGGGTCGCCCCCGGCGCTCACCTGAGCATAAAAGAGGGGTCGAGGATATTTTTCGAATTCAGCGATTCAAACGGCGATGGCATCGGGGAATCGGGGCTCTTCCTCCAGGGCACGCTGCTCGTTTCGGGGACGGAGGCGGCCCCTGTCGTTTTTGCCTCCAGGCGGGGCTCGAAAAAGGGGGCCTGGGACTCGATAAACTTCATGGCGAGCGACCTGGAGGTGAACCGGATAGAGAATGCCGTGATCCTCGAGTCCTTCCGGGGGCTCCACTCCCACTTCAGCGATGTCCACATAAAGAACGTGCGTATCTACAGAACTTTCCGGGGGCTCCAGTTCCAGGAGTCGAAGGTCGTGGTCGAGGGCCTCGGGATCTTCGACTCGATAAGCGCTCTGCGGTGCAGGGACTCGGACGTTACCATATCGGGGATGTACACGGCGGGAAACGTGGCGGGTGGGAATTTTTTGCGGGTGCGGGGAAAAGTCAGGGACATCTTTTTCAGCGACAACGTGCTCTACGGAATCCGGATCAGGGAGTCCGATATCGAGATGGAAGAGGCCAGGGTCACGGGGGGCCTTTATTCGCTCTCCCTGCAGGAGGGCGTGCTGCGCTTCAGGGGGGTTTCCCAGGCCGATTCGCTTTTCGCCGGCCTCCAGGCACAGAGATCGGAGGTAAACATCGACGATTCGAAGTTCCAGCAGAACAGGATATACGGGTTCAGCCTGCGGGGCGGCAGGTACGTGCTGAAAAATGTTACGATTACGGGAAGCGGTATGGAAAAGATCAATGTCGAGGAGAATCCGGAGATCATTATCAAATGAATTATAGACATAGAGTGTTGGTAATGCGGAATGCGGAGTTCGGAATGCGGAATTACAATGCGGTCGCTGGCAATGCGGAGTGCGGAATTCGGAATGCGGAATGAAAACCCAACTCGAGACCAGAAACGAGAAACGAGAAACCAGAAACGAGAAACGGGAGACTGGGTTACCCTTTTTCCCATGGTAACGTGCTTATAGGGGGTGTTTTCACCGATGAGTAATAGGGTTCCGCGGGGCGGATTGCTGATCTTTATTTTCCTCGTCATCCTGGGGGGGACCCTCGCCGTCTTCTTCAAGACGACGGTCTCTCCGCCGAAAGAGCCCGTGCGGCTGGCCTTTCAGGTCTGCAACAGCCTCGAGGAGAACAGGGCGAGGTTCACGCCGCTTGCCAGGTACATAGAGAAGAAGCTGCGGCGGAGGGTTATCGTTTCCCACGTGAACACCTTCGATTTCGCGGAGAAGGCAAAGGCGGGCGAGTTCGATTTCATCCAGTCGAACGGGTATATCTACGTCACCATAAAAGAGACGTTAGGAGCCGCCCTCATAGCGAGGGAAGTGAAGACAGATACCGGAAAGGACACGGGAGGGCTGATCGTGGTGAGGGCCAACAGCCCGGTCCGGGCGATCGGCGATCTCAGGGGGAAGCGATTCGTCTTCGGCCCGGTGCTTTCTCCCGGAGGGTACCTGACACCCTATTACACGATGCTCAAAAACGGCATCGACCCCGAGACGGGCCTCGGCGGGTACTATTTCATAAGGGGCGCCTTCAATCACGAAAAAGTGGTCTATTCCATCTACTTCGGGGCCTACGATGCCGGCGCGGTGAAGGTGGGCGGTTTAGAGGCCATGGAGCGCGAGGGCAAGGTACGGGCTGATGATTTCAGGGTGGTCGCCGAGTCTCCCGCTGTGCCCAATTGCACTTTCTATGCCCTGTCACACGTGAGCCCCGAACTTGCCGGCGAGATGAAAAAGGTCCTCCTTTCCCTGAAAAAAGAGACCGCCGTTGCAGTAGACGGGGAGGTTTTGAACGTATTACAGAGAGATGGCATTTCGGGGTACGTGGAATCGGAAGATTCGGAGTTCGATATATTGCGCAAAATGGCAAAAGAGGTGGGCATGCCTCCCTATGAAAAGTATTGAAACAAAAGGAGAAATAACGGCAATGCAGAATGACGGACGCAGAATGGAGAGCAAACCCTCGAGCGTTTTTCATCCTTCACCCTGCACTCCGCACCCTGCAGTACATTTCTGCTACCGGGAAATGTCGTGAAGGCTTTGCTGAGAAAAATTTTGTATCCCGACCAAACCCTCCCGATGGTAATCCTGGGAGCCCTGTTCGGCCTTATCGCCGCGGTGCTCGCACTCGCCGGGAATCCGGCCAATACCGGGATATGCGCATCCTGCTTTCTCGTAAACGTGGCAGGGGCCCTCGGCCTTCACTCCTCCCTTTCTTCTGCGTACCTGAGACCCGAGATACTGGCCATCGTCATCGGATCATTCCTGGTTGCCTTCTCAACGGGGGAATTCAGGTCCCGCGGGTCGGGGGCCGGGATCCTCAAGTTCATCGGGGGCGCCTTCCTTATATTCGGCTGTGAAGTCTTCATCGGCTGTCCCATAAAGATGCTCCTCCGGATCGCGGGAGGTGGTGCCGTCGCTCTTTCAGGGCTCTTTGGTCTCACAGCCGGGGTATTTCTCGCAGCGCTCTTTCTCCGGGACGGGTTTTCACTGTTTGCTGAGGCAAGGCGGCGGGAAGTTGTCGGTGCCGCTCTTCCTCTGCTGGCATTTCTCATCCTCATCGCCTCCTCCTCGGGCGTGTATGCTTTTGCGGCCGGAGTGCTCGGCTCATCGGCGCGTCACGCCCCCTTCGCGCTGTCTTTGGCCTTCGGCCTTGCTGCAGGGGTGATCGGACAGAGGACGCGGTTCTGCATAACGGGCAGCTTCAAAAATGTCTTCCTGGGAAGGATCTTCCACGACGTATCGGCAGTGCTGGCATTCTTCGGTGCTGTCCTTTTCCTCAACCTGGTGACGGGCGGTTTTCGGCCCTCATTTCTTTTCGAGCCGGGTGCGCACACCGACGTCACCTGGGCTTTTCTCGCGATGGGCATGGTAGGGTTCGGATCGATCCTGATACATGGCTGCCCCTTCCGGCAGCTCGTTCTCGCCGGGACGGGGGATACCGATGCCGGGTGGGCCGTCATGGGAATGCTGGCAGGTGCCGCCCTCACAGTGACCCTGGGCATCTCGAGCACGGCAGCCGGCGTGTCCGTGAACGGAAAACTGGCGGTTCTTGCCGGGTGGGTATTTTTCCTGGTAATGGCGGTGATCGGGAAGAGAAAAACATGATGGGTGGTAATACTGATATGGTAATGCGGAATGCGGAATTCGGAATGTGGAATGAGAATCGATTTCACATCGCACTCCGCACTCCGCACTCCGCATTCTGCATTGCCGATGGAGAATTTTTGCTTTATGGGTGATATTATTCCGACAGAGTTGCTGGCACTGTCCGACATGTTCGTCGAGGAGCTCCGGGGTATCTGGATATACTTTTTCCT
>WVXK01000096.1:10489-12655 GCA_011773515.1 Deltaproteobacteria bacterium | reverse complement strand
CCCGGCGTTAACTTCGAACCGTTCCGAGCAACGATAAGAGGAAAATCGTTTTCCGTTTAATTTATTTTTAACATAAAACATTTCTAAAGTCAATATATTATTATATAGAATATTGCTTAATTCAAACAATCTATAAATTATATAATTTCTATATCCAATTACATTGACATTACGAAAATATTGATTTATTATGTATTTGGAAATAAAAATATTCTGTAGTAGGGGTAATAAACGGGGTGAATCATGAACGAGAGCATGGAGATGCTGATCTATGAGATGGCCCTCAGGGTCAGGCTGTTCAGGATGATGTCGGGTTCTGAAAATGATATGGGGCATTTGTCGGATCGTGAAATGCTCATTCTCGAGCTCCTGGGCATGAGAAAAAACATGAGCGTATCGGAAATAGCCGCACTCTGTCCCACCGTGAGCGGCAGCACGATCTCGACGACGATAACGAAGCTGTGGAAGGACGATAAACTCGTGAACAAGACGATACTCCCTGAAAACCAGCGGGTCACCACGGTGAGCCTGACCGATGAAGGCAAAAGGGTGGTCGAAGAGATCAGGAGGGCAAAATCCAGTCTCTACGGTACCATCGCCGAATCCCTCGGGCTGTCCGCCGAAGAGGAGGAGATATTCAAGAAAATTTTGGCGAATGCCCTGGTGTTTTTCGATGAAAAACTCAAGCACAGGCGATGACGGCACTTGAAAGTCAGGCGTCGCTTCGCGTTCCCGGTAAGTCGATTTTCCTTTCACAATCATGATCTTGTCCAGTTCACCTTTTTCGTGTTCACCGATAATTGCTTTCAGCCAGCCCGGCGAATGGCTGTTCGGCGTCAAGGCTCTTGAAATAGCGCTTCCGGGTGGCAAGGTTGAATCCCACAACGAGGCGGCAGCCCGTTGCCCTCCGCTTGAAGGGGCTCACGCCGAAGATGCGCCTGGCGATCGCACCGTAGGAATAGATCTGCCTGTTTACGCGGGTAAATCCATCGAGGAGCTCGCGGGGGCTCATGCCCCCGGGTTTGAACAGCAGCATGTCGGAGGAATAGCCGTTGAGCCACCACCCGGGCGCGAACAGTCGCTTCTCGGAGAGCAGCCGCGCATACAGCCGGGTCCCGGGAAAGGGGACGAGGATTCTAAGTTCTACCCCTTCCAGGCGGTGCTTCAGGGAAAACTCGAGGGTCCGGTCGAAGACGTCCCCGGTTTCGTGGTCGAAGCCGAAAATGAATGCCCCCAGGATACCGATTCCCTCTCCGTGGAACCTTTGCATCGCCTCTTTGAAGCTGATCCGGAGGCCGTTGAACTTTTTCATCTCCCCCCGGGCTTCCATCTGGACGGACTCGAGCCCGACCAGGAGCCCCAGGCACCCCGACCTCCTCATGGCGCGCAGCAGATCCGTGTCTTCGGCCAGCGATACGGAGCCCTGTCCGACCCAGAATTTTTTCAGGGGCGCAATCTCCTGGAACAGTTTCCCTGCGACGTGCCGGTTCAGGGCGAGCGAGTCGTCCACGAAGAAAAGGTTGGGGGACTCTATCGATTCGATCTCCGCGGCCACGTCGGCTGGGGGGCGGACCCTGTGCCCCTGGCCCATCACCCTGCTTATCGAGCAGAACTCGCACCGGAACACGCATCCCCGCGATGCCTCCACCGTGGTTGCAACGGGAGTGTAGCCTTTTGTGCCGGGGTCTGGATAGAGGTCCCGCCGCGGCCGGGGCAATTTTTTCAGGTCCGTCATTTTTTCTGATCGGTATATGCGCCTCAGCCTCCCCGCCGCTGCGTCTTCTACGAGGCGCGGCCAGGATTCCTCCCCCTCTCCCACAACGACGGCGTCTGCGTGTTTGAGGGCCTCGCGGGGCAGAACGGAGGGATGCATGCCACCGAGCACGACCCTGACGCCGCGCGCGCGGTAGAGATCGGCCAGGCGGTATGCCCTCGGGACGAGGTCGGTCAGCACCGTGATGCCCACCAGGTCGACCTCTTCATTCACGTCATCGGGCGCGAAGGCCTCATCCACGAGCTTTACCTCGTGGCCTTCCGGGGTGAGCGCCGCAAGGAGCGGAAGGGCAAGCTTCTGGACCTTGAACGTTTCAGCGCTCGAGATCAGGGTTTCCCCCGACTCATGGGGTGCGATGAGCTTGATTTTCATCCTGCCGGCCTCCTTTCGTT
>WVXK01000096.1:0-10467 GCA_011773515.1 Deltaproteobacteria bacterium | reverse complement strand
GGCTCAGTAATCGATGCCCTGCGTTGCAAGGTGCCCTTCGACGGTTTCCACGGTGTTTTCTATCGCGTCGGCAAAATCGTCCGAGCAAAGCGCCATGGACTGGTCCAGCGCAAACGCGATGAGCGGCGTTATATCGATCCCTTCGGGGAGGGGATTTTCGCTCGCCGCGAGGTAGACCCCGGCCACTTCGGCTATCTGCTCGGAAATCAGGCCCGCCGCAACGGAAAGGTCCTGCGTGAGCGCGTACCCGTAGTACACCTGGCTCTCCCTGAACTCCTTTTCGGCCTGCTTGATGAACCTGGACACAGCGTGGTATCCGGTGCCGGTACTCTCTGAAAACCCCTTCGCATAGGCCCGGACGAGAAGGGTGGGAAGCTGCGGGTTGCGCCGGATAGCCGATTCCATTATCTTTTGCCCGATCTGCGGGTCTAACTGCTGCACCACGAGAAGGTCGATCCCGTACTCGACCAGGAAGTGGGCAACGTCCAGGACCGCACCTTCATCGATCCCGAGGGCGGTAAATTGCGGGACGGCCTGAAGGATTTGCGCCAGCACGGCGGCTTTCTGGATAACGTACCCCCCGTTGTGGGCCGTGGAATCGCCCCCTGCAAACTCGTTGTGCCCGTAAAAACCCCGGGCGAGGGCTTTCGCCGGCTTCGACTTTGCCTCGTTCCAGACCTTTCCCGGTTCGTAGTGCGTTTCATCCCCGAAATAGGAGACGTAATCCGGGTTCATGAACAGGTTGTTGAAGATGTCGGGCGCGTTGCTCCCGTAGATCTCGTTGGCCCGGAAAATGCCATTTTTTTCGCTCACCCTGTCTGCCACGTAGGCGTGGGTTGCTGCCCCCCAGGCAAATACGTTCTGCGCCTGGCAGGCAATAAAAGCGACGATCGTAATTCCCAGAAACATTCCTTTCCATCTCACCCTGAACCGTTTCATGTTTCCCTCCTTTTTTCTGATTTCACCTGTTTAACGGCGGCTTTTCCGTGCCCCGTTGCGTCTTGCAATGTCCTCTTTTTTTTTCCGGGTGTCCATCGTTACCGGTAGATAGTTCAAGAGGCGTGCCACGGAGAGAAAAGCAGCGTCTTTGGGGGGAAACCTGTTGAAAATATTAATGTTTCAGGGAAGGATGCTGTTTGGCCGTGAAGGCGGGTGGGAAGAGGCGTGCGCATCCTCCCGGGGGAGGGTGGGAAAGGGGCTGCGCGCCCCCGATCCTTACAGCCCGTACTCTTTTATCTTTTTCTGGAGGGTGCGCCGGCTGATGCCGAGGAGCTCCGCCGCTTTTGTCCGGTTCTGTCCGGTAGCCGCCAGTGCCTCGAGGATCATCTGCCGTTCCGCCGCGCGGGAGATGCCCTCGACCCTTCCCTTGAAAGAGCTTTCCGCCGGCGGTTCCATGAGCCCGGCGATCTCCTCGGGTATCTCCTCGGGGCCGATAACCTCGCTCTCGCTCATGAGGACCATCCGCTCTATCGCGTTTTCGAGCTCCCGCGTGTTTCCGGGCCAGTCATAGTTGCTGAACGCGTCGGTCACCTCGGGCGAGAGGGTAAGGGACTCCCTGCGGTACCGGGTGGAGTATTTCTTGAGAAAGTACTCTGTCTGGGGGAAAATGTCCTCCCTTCTCTCTTTCAGCGGCGGGATGTGAATCGGCACCACGTTCAGGCGGTAGAACAGGTCTGAGCGGAAGGTGCCGGCGTCGATCGATTCTTTGAGGTCCCGGTTCGTCGCCGCGATGACGCGGATGTCGACCCTCATGGTTTTCACTCCGCCCACCCGCTCGAATGTCCAGTCCTGCAGGACCGAGAGGAGCTTCACCTGCAGCTGCAGCGGCATCTCGCCGATCTCATCGAGAAACAGCGTCCCCCCGTCGGCGATTTCGAAGCGGCCCGGTTTCGTCGAGACGGCGCCCGTGAAGGCCCCTTTCTCGTAGCCGAAGAGCTCGCTCTCGATGAGGTTCTCCGGGATGGCGGCGCAGTTTACCTTGACGAAGGGGTGGTTTCGCCGGTCGCTTGCCAGGTGGACCGTGCGGGCGACGATCTCCTTGCCCACCCCCGTTTCGCCCGTGATGAGCACCGTTGAGTCGGTCTTGGCGATTTTCTTGATGGTGCGGAACACCTGCTGTATCTTCCCCGTGGACCCGATGATCTCCGGGGAGAAATACCGCTCGTCGTCGAAGTAGGCCGAGATGAGCTCACGGTTCTTTCTCAGCTCGGAGAGGGCTTTGTGGAGCACGTTTACCAGCTCGTCGTGGTCGAAGGGCTTGGTGATGAAGTCGTGGGCGCCGTTTTTTATCGACGTCACGGCGGCCTCGATGTTTCCGTAGGCCGTCAGCATGACGACGGGAACCTCGGGCCACTTCTCTTTGCAGAGGGCCAGGAGGTCGATGCCGCTTTTGCCGGGCATCATGAGGTCCGTCAGGATCAGGTCGAAATCCGTCTTTCCCAGAGTCTTCAGGGCGCTGTCCACATCGCCGGCGGTTTCCACCTGGAAGCCCTCATTTACGAGCAGGTCCCTGAGGATCTTCAAGAGGTTGCTGTCGTCATCCACTACCAGGACGTGTGCCATTGCAAGTCCCCCCTTTTTCCTTCGGTTTCAGGATAATTCCTTACAATTTCCATGCCACCCCGTTTCTATGAAGACCCCCGGCGGGCTACCCGCCCCTAGAGGGGGAGCTTAACGGAAAACGTAATACCCCCTTCCGGCCTGTTCTTCGCTTCCAGCGTACCGCCGTGCCCCTGCACGATCCTCTGGCATATGGCAAGGCCCAGGCCCATCCCCCGCTTCTTCGTCGTGAAGAAGGGCTCGAAAATCCGGTCGTGAAGCTCCGCAGGGATTCCCGGGCCGTTGTCGGAAAAACATATCTCCAGCCTCTGGGGCGTGGAATCTGCGTGAATTATCAGCTCGCCGTGCGGGCCCGCTGACTCCCGGGCATTTTTTATCATGTTGAAAAAAAGCTGCTGCAGCAGGGAGGGGTCGGCCTCGATCCGCGGCGGTTCGGGGGATAGGTCGAGGGATATCTGAAAATCGGGGGAGTCCATCTGGGCAAGGCGGACCGTCTTTCCGAGCGCCTCCCCTAACGACAGGGGTTGTTTCTCCACTTTGAGCGGCCGGGTAAAATCCTGAAAGTGGACGAGAACGCCCTGAAGGCGCTCGATCTCCTCGCTGATGATGCTGCTGTACTCGCCGAGCTTCGCTGCCCCGGCGCCTTTCAGTTCCTCTACCTGCAGCATCGACGCTCCCTTTATCGAGCTGAGCGGGTTCCTGATCTCGTGGGCGATGCCTGCTGCGAGCTCGTTTAGCACCGCCAGCTTCTCCTCCGTCTCGGCCAGGATGTCGTATGCCCTGCGGTGCTTGAATATGCCGAGGGCGAGGAATATGAAGGCGACGGAGGCGCCGAAGGGGCCGAGGGGGTAGACGGGGACGTTCAGGGTCTGCACGTGGTCCGTGGTGACCGTTGCTGCCCCTATCGTGAATGCGATCAGAACGAACCAGTGCCGGCTCCTCTCTTCCGGGTTCTGGGTCTTTCCGAGGGAGTTTATGAGCATCAGGAAGCTGGCGAACAGCATGGGGGAGACGAAGACGAAGTAGGAGATATCCCAGTACCCCCTGTCCACGAACTGCTTGAGCTGGGGATGGAATATGGCGGTGAGGCTGATCATCGCCAGGAGGCACGAAAAGACGTATGCCGGGACTATCCAGATGGTGGTCTCCTTGAGGGGGTTTACGAAGGTCAAAACAAAGTGGAACATGAGGGTGGGCAGGAATGCCGACCCCATCAGGCCGATGTAGGACAGGAACCATTTCCCCGTCGATATCCTCATGAACTCGCAGAGGTTCCAGACCATGGAGCACAGGCAGACGAGGACGAAGGTGATGTACAGGGCGGTCCTGGCCGTGCGCGTCAGCACCAGGATGGCAAGCACGATGTTGATGAGAACGGAGACGATGGCGAAGAAGGTGTAGAGATCGTGAAAGGTAAGCGTCATCGGCCAAGTCACCCCCTTGTGTTCGACCCCGGGGGGGGTAAGCGGTTACACCGCTGTTGATAGGGTCCGCTGCCGTGCAACTTTTCTCCGTGGAGCCGGGACGGGATCGGGTGATTTTCGGCTGCGGGCAATTGAATGTCTCCTGATCATCCGGTTTTTGCCTTCCCACAGCCGGTTTCCACGGGCCATCTCGGGGCGGGTCGTTCACCGTTGCCTGATATCGCTATAAAAATAGTAACAAACTGTGCAGTTCCGTCAACCGTGAATGGCCGGGAGTGGGGCATTCCCCCTGCTGCTTTGGTCTGTGTCTGAAATGCTGCGGGATACGCAATATGGCGGGAATTTCGGGACCCCCCGGTGCCGGGTTTTGCGGCTTCCCCCGGGCTTATCCCTTGACATAAGGAAAAAGCCTGTGGTACTTCCATAAAAGGGGAGAATCGGGTTTGTCCGCATATAAAATGGCATCCGCCCCTTTTCGCCTTTGGCGGAAAACTTTACGGTTTTCCTGACGGAGCGCCTGAGCGTGGGGCTATTGCATCTCTATCAGAATGGGGCTGTTCCTGAGGGCTTTTCATTTATCCTGCGGGAAGTCGTGTGCGGCTACGTCATTTTTCGGATACGCAGCGGTCAGGTGCGCAGCGGCCCCCCCGGGGGACGCCGGGGCACGAAAAAACGCTTGATTTCAAATGTAAATGTGGAGTGTCTCGATGGCTGAAGGCGGCAGAAGGTCTGATTCCCCCGTCCTGGATGACGGCGCGAAGGTCGCCGTAATCGGGGGCGGACCGACGGGATCATTCTTCAGCATCTTTGCCCTCAAGATGGCGAAGATGATCGACATGGACCTGGAGATAACCATATTCGAGCAGAAGGATTTCTCGCAAAAGGGCCCCGGGGGCTGTAACCGGTGCGGGGGCGTGATCTCGGAGCTCCTCGTCCAGACTCTTGCCGTGGAGGGCATAAACCTCCCCGATTCGGTAATCAGGAAGGGGATCAATTCCTACAACCTGCATACGGACCAGGGGGACGTGTACATCGCGACCCCGTCGCTCGACAAGAGCATAGCGACGGTGCACCGGGGCGGCGGGCCACGGGGCGTTTCCGGGACGGAGAAGGATAGCTTCGACAACTTTCTCCTGGGTCGGGCGGTTGAAGAGGGAGCCGTTCTCAGCCCGGCGAAAATCGACGGGGTCGAAAGGAAAAACGGCAGGCCCCGCCTCTTTTCAAAGGGGCAGGAAATGGGGGAGTTCGACCTCGTGGTGGGGGCATTCGGTCTCAGCAGCAAGACGGCAAAGCTCTTCGAGGGGGCCGGGTTCGGCTACCGGCGGCCGGAGATGATCACGGCGGCGATGGGAGAGGTGGCCCTGGAGGGGAGTGTCGTTTCCGAATGCTTCGGCAACTCCATACACCTCTTTTTGCTCCCCACGAAGGATATAAAGTTTGCCGCCATTATCCCCAAGGACAATTACGTGACGGTGTGCATACTGGGCAAGAACGTGACGGGAAAGGTCGTGGACGATTTCATCGCCCACCCGAAGGTGAGGGCGGTCTTTCCCGAGTCGGCCCCCGTGCAGCTCAGCTGCCGCTGCTTCCCGAGGATGAACGTGGGGGCGCCGAAGAAGCCGTTTGCCGACAGGATGGTGATGTGCGGCGACGCGGGCTCGACGAGGCTTTTCAAGGACGGCATAGGCGCCGCGTACATCATGGGGAAGGCAGCAGCGAAAACCGTCGTCTTCGAGGGGGTCGGCGCCGAGCACTTTCAGAAGCATTACTATCCCGTCTACCGGGAAATCGTGATCGACAACCTCTACGGCCGGTTCCTCTTCGCCGTCACCGATCTCTACCGGAAGAACTCCGTGTTCTGCAGGGGGATGCTCTCCGTGGTGAATTCGGAGCAGAAAAGGGCGGACAGCTCGAAGGTTTTGAGCTCCATCCTCTGGGACATGTTTACCGGGAACGAGCGCTACAAGAGCGTATTTCAGCGGACGCTCGACGTGAAGATGAACATGGAGCAGGTAAAGAACATGATGAAGATTTTAGCGGGGAGGGGACATGGTTGAGGGAGAACTCGGAAGGGTCTACACTGACGGCGAGGTCATATTCAAGGAGGGCGACCGGGGCGAGGAGATGTTCGTCATACAATCGGGCCGGGTGAAGATAACGAAAACCACCCCCTCCGGCGACATGGAGATCGCGATCCTGGAGAGCGGCGAGATATTCGGGGAGATGGCCCTCTTTGACAAGCTCTCGCGCTCGGCAACGGCCAAGGCGGATGGCGAGGCGAGAATTTTGAGCGTCGATAAGAGAAAGCTCTTCACCTCCATCAGCAGGGACCCGATGCTGGTGTTCAACATCCTCCAGGCGATGAGCAGGAGGATCCGGTCCCTGAACGACGACCTGAAGCAGCTCCGCCAGGAAAAGCTCGATGCCGCGAAGGTCTGCCTCTCCGAGGACGAGGTGTGCGCCCTCGTGCTGGGAAAGGCGAAGAACATGGTCCCCGCCGACAACGGCTCCATCATGCTCATCGACGAGGAGGCACACGGCCTCAGCATCAAGGCCGCCTTCGGCACCGAATCGGACAGGAAGGTGAAGCTCACCATCGGGGAAGGCATAGCCGGCAACGTACTGAAGACGGGGAGGGCGGAGATGATAAACAACGTGTCGACGGACGGGCGCTTCCTCGATGGGGAGCTCAAGATCCAGTCGATCATCTGCGTTCCCCTCGTCTGGAGGAGCTACAACCTGGGCGTCATGAACGTGAGCAGCAGCGCGGAGAAGGTCTTTACCATCGACGACCTGAAGCTTCTGGACGGCCTGGCCATGTACGCTGCCATAGCGATACAGAACGCGCGGGTGTTTGCCAACCTGAGCATCATAACCGAGCGCTTCATCGACGACGCCTCATCCCTCGATATTTCCTGATCTCCCCCGTTTCGGCCGGGATTTTTCCTCCTATCAGGGGTTCCTGCGTGATATTTCCTCAAAAGAAGGAAAGGGCCGCTTTCCCTGGGGAAATTTATTCCTCTTTTATTGAATAATTTTCTATAAAATGCGGGAGAGCATGAATAATAGCTATGGAAATCAGCAGGTTATCGTCCGGGTACCGATCTTGCTTTGTTTTCTTCGAATAGGTGGCATGTATCTTTAAAATAATGGAATAATATGCTGTTAATGATAACCATTTGCTGACAAGTGCACGTGCAGGTCTAAATAATGATTGTTATTCAGTAAGTTGTATGTTTTAAAAACGGTAAAAAAAGCTTGACTGCTATGCTGAAATTTTATAGTTTTATTATAACATTCTTTAAAACGATATTTTATATAGTTGGGTCCACTGCCTTTCACGGGGGGGGAAAGGTTATTTACATATCTCTTCGAAAATCAAGGCAAAAATATGCATCCCCGGTGAATTCCTCATCCCGTTGTTTTGTTCGTCCCTTTCCCCGTTCTGGCCGGACCTTTCGCTTTGAACGTCCGGAACCATGCAGGGTAGGTTAAATGGCCCTCTGTCAGAAATTATTTTCCGGGAAAAAGTCAGAGGAGAAACTGCGCGGATACGTGTCAGGGAAGATAAAGGGGGGATCTTCCCGTGACATTGGCTGTATATATATTTTTTTGAAAAAGGGGGTGATAGCGGCTTTACGGAAGAACGGATCGCGATTTCGGGATTTGGACTGAAACCCGTCAAATAAGGCAATGGAGGTCACGATATTCGTGATGGAAAAAAAAGAATAATAAGGAGGTCTTTTAAAAAAATCTTAAAAAACAAGAAACAAAGGAGGAGGATCATGCTAAAAAGATCGTCCATAGTTTTATTGCTCACAATGATGATGGTTATCTTTTTACTTTCTGTTAGCACCGAGCTTATGGCTCTAGAATGCAATGCTAGCAATATTGAAAAAAACAAATGTTTTGTAACTGCTAATGGATACACGATGAAGATTGTTGATACTGGATTTTGTGAGGATAATCAGGGTGTCGTACATGAAATAACTAGTTTTCCTCATAAGTTAGGTGGTGACAGACTTTTATGGTGTTATGAAGCTATATCGACCGAAACTAAAGGGGGAGGTAATCTCAGTCAAGTCGACTTGCAGGTTCCCGTTGACCTCATTGATCCACCTCCTGGAAGAATTGATATAGATTCTTCAGGACAGATTTTTTCTTACAGCTCTGCCAATGGTTGCTCAGGGGACTCCACAACCGGTTATATGATTGGGGCCAAATTGGAATGCGCGATAAAGTGGGTCTTCAAACTCAATCCCGGAGGAAATGTGAACAGATTCTCTTTTGAAACAACGGGCCCGGTAAAAACCGGTGTGCAAGAGATGGCACCGAAGATTGGGAGTGACCTTTGGCCGGGTTTTATACTTGCTGCGGGGGGAGACGCTGCTTTTTCAATTCAGAGCATAACGGATTTCATGATAATAGAAGGCTTATTGATTAGATTTGGGAGAGACACAAACCAATGTATTACTAGTGCATCCCAATGTACAAACCCAGCTTCAGCAACTGATCCTGCAGATTGCACTCAATGGACCGAACTTACGCCGGTGGATGTTGATTTTGATGTAACGGATGGAGAAGGCGAGCCGATACCGGGTGGCTCTGGACTCTTGCGAAGAATTTCATTTCTCGGCGGGAATCAAGTATGTGATGAAGCCTACCTAACTATTGGAGACAACACATGCGTGTGGATACCAAACGGCGCAGGGGGTTGGTATCCGATTGGTGATACATGTCCGTAGAATTAGGAATCCTGATAATGCAAATTTTGATAACCACAGAATCATTGAATAAAGGAGGAGGATCATGCTAAGAAGATCGTCCATAGTTTTGTTGTTTACATTAATGGTGTTCTCCATCATTGTGTTGTTCGCCTACACCGATGTTGTGGCGCAAGCATTACCAGAACTATGCACAGGCACTAGTTTTGAAATATCATATACGCCAGGTTCGACAAACCCGATTGAAACTACATGCAAGATCGAAGATGGGAGCGGCGTAATTATTGAAACAGTACCTTGCACCATTAATAAGTACCAACTGAAACGTATTGCGAACTCAGGTCCAAAAATATTCTTTACTATTCCTTTCTGCCTTCATGATAAATATCTACTAAAGAAAACAGCGGATACATATGTGAGGGCTGAAGTTTCTTCAAAATTCGTTTATAACGCCTGTGAAGATCCATCAGGGGGTAGTCAAGATTTTTTTGATGAAGGGAAACATTTTTGCGGTGATTGGTTAGTACTCTCCACCGAAGTTTCCGGCAACGCAGCAGATTTGTTTTTAACTTTTGAAGGCCATAATTTGACAACAGATATGACTTCTGTGATTTATTTATCGAATCCAAGTACTAATACATTTGAGGGATGTCAATCAGCTGATAAGTTTGGAGGGATTGCAGGGCCGTCCTGCCCAGCAACAACACCCCAGTCTCCTTTTACACCCCTGAGCACGGTGGATCTAAAGATATTTGAAGGTGTAGCTTATAAATTTATTTATTTAGAAGGATGCATTGTAAGCGCTTTTAGATGTCAAGATGATCCACAACCATCTGAACCTGAAGATTGCACTCAATGGATCGCAATCAATCCTGTGCCCCTTAACGTAACAGCGACAGTTAATAGCTCCCAAAGTCCTAATGAACCTGTTCAAGAAGCCGGATCTTTGAAAGGAAGTGGAGCAAACAAATGTGATGCATACTTTACTGTCGGAGACAACACATGCGTGTATATACCAAACGGCGCAGGGGGTTGGTATCCGATTGGTGATACATGTAATTAGACATAGGAATCTTAACAGTGCCATATTTTTCAATGATGGATGCATTTAAAGCCAACTTGCTATTTGGTTTTCTTGACCAACAAAAAAATTATTTCAGTTGATCTAAGAGATAAAAGGCGGGGCCAGAAATGGCCCTGCCACTCTCATATTAACTTTCTTCATTATTTGTATTTAGCTCTTTCAGGTTGTCATTAAGGAGGATGGGGTGGATGGCAAAGAGCGAAACGGGAGGCTCGTTACCCCTCATGTCCTGAAAGCGCTAATTCTGGGGCTTCTCGTGGGGGTTGTAGGTATCGCCGTTAGTCCCCTCCGCATCACCATCGGGATCGAGGAGAACGCCGGCCTCGGCCTGTTATTTAAGCTGACGGGGGCGATCGAGCCTCCTCCCGACACCGTCGTCGTCAGCATAGACAAGGAATCATCCGAAGTGCTCGGCCTTCCGGACAACCCCGACAAGTGGCCCCGGTCGCTCCACGCCCGCCTGACGGAAATCATGGCGAGGGAAGGCGCAAGCGTCGTCGCTTTCGACGTCCACTTCATCGAGCCCCGTATTCCCGGGGATGACACCTATTTTGCCAGTGCGATGCAAAATGCCGGCAACGTGGTGCTCGTCGAGCCCATGAAGACGAAGGAGGTCACCCTCCCCGGCGGTGGGTCGAATGCAGGGGCTCACAGCATCGTGCGGGTGGTGCCGCCC